>JANPGQ010000138.1:0-10883 GCA_031423975.1 Cytophagales bacterium
TTTGTTTGAAGATAGCGAAAGGGCGGAAATCGGAACGCTCTATAAACATCAAGGAAAAGATACTGCTGTGGAACGTGGTTTAGAGATTGTTTCGCCCAAAATGGTGGCTTTTGTCAATCAAGTAAAAGCCCTTGCTAAGGACAAAAAAGTGTTTGTTTACTGTTTCAGAGGAGGCATGAGGAGTAATAGTTTTGCGTGGCTGATGAACACTGCGGGCTTGGATGCTTGTATTTTGCAGGGCGGACATAAAGCCTACCGAAATCATATTCTCAACTTTTTTGAACAGGAACGTAAAATCGTTTTATTGGGTGGAGGAACGGGAAGTGGCAAAACAGAAATATTGAAAGAATTAGCCAAAGATTCTTTGCAAACCGTTGACTTAGAAGGACTTGCTCACCATAAAGGTTCAGCTTTTGGAGCGATAAATGAACCCAAACAAAATCCTCAACAGATTTTCGAGAGTAATTTATTTGAAGATTTAAGGTTTTTAGACCCCACCAAATGGCTCGTTTTGGAAGACGAATCTCAAACAATTGGCTACAATAAATTACCGCATGGGCTTTGGCTACAAATGCTACAAGCCCCCATTATCAAATTAGAAATCCCCTTTGAATTACGAGTTTCAACATTGGTAAAAGATTATACAACGGTGAATATCAACGCTTTAAAGGAGTGTGTTCTGAAAATTGCCCAACAATTAGGACCACTCAATACCAAACTTTGCTTACAATATTTAGACGAAAATAATCTATCAGACGTTGCGAGATTATCATTATTGTATTACGACAAAGCCTATAATCATGGATATAAAAACAAAAAACAGTCCATTATTTCGTTGCCTTCTGATACAATGGATGCGGAGGTAAATGCCCAAAAAGTAAAGGAGGTGATTTTGGGGATTTGATTTTGTAATTATCTACTTATTTGATGGGTTCATAAATTTTAGTGTTTAAACCGTCCAATATTCATAGCGAGGGATTTAAATCCCTCGCTATGAATATTGGACAACTGTTCTGCCAAATAATAGATAATTCCGTCTGTTTTTTTATTTGCTTACACTCCAAGCAGAATTTCCATTCAAATAAGTTCAACACCACTCTTCACATTTCAATAAAACGAATCTAAATTCTCCTCAAATTTGACTCATAAGCCGCTGAGTAGCGGTTTAGATTTCAACCACATTACCGATAAAATCAAATTTGACTGTCAGTTTTCTGCCCGATTAAGACCAACGCCCAAAACTGATTGCTAAAGACCGATAGCTTCGGTAATTACAACCAAAATTAAAACAATGAATCTTTCTATTACCACAATCATCAGCATTGTAGTGCCTTTGCTATGCCTTGTTTTCTACAAATTTATCTTTCGCCTGTTGGGTATTATTATCGTTCCCGAAGACCGTATTGGTCTGGTAACCAAGAAATTCGTATTATTTGGAGACAATAAATCTCTACCCGAAGGTCGTATCTTTGCAACCGAAGGCGAAGCTGGTTATCAAGCAAAACCGCTTGCTC
The DNA here is from genome assembly GCA_031423975.1 of Cytophagales bacterium. Classification (GTDB taxonomy): domain Bacteria; phylum Bacteroidota; class Bacteroidia; order Cytophagales; family Spirosomataceae; genus Arcicella. The sequence goes on from JANPGQ010000138.1 coordinate 1,515, forward strand.
CTGGCATTTATTTTTGGTACTGGATTTGGCAGTACGACATTGTGTTGCAACCATTAACGGTGATTCCAACGGGACAAATCGGATTGGTGCTTGCCCGTGATGGTAAGGAGTTGGAGACAGGAAGAATCTTGAGCCGCAAGATTGAATGTGATAGTTTTCAAAACACCGAAGCCTTTTTGAAAAATGGCGGGCGTAAAGGGCGACAAACCGCCATCATCACGGCAGGTTCGTATCGGATTAATACACTTCTATTTGAAGTAGAAGTAACAAATATTACTGAAATCCATGAAAATATGGTGGGTATTGTTACTACGATGGACGGGGAATCTATCGGAGCGGGGCAGATTTCTGGAAAGTCTATCGAAGGGCATAATAATTTTCAGGATGTGGATGCCTTTTTGAACGCAGGCGGTAATAAGGGACTACAACAACAAGTGGTTTTGGCGGGTTCGTACAACCTCAATCCGTGGTTTGTGAAGGTCGAAGAAATCACGATGACAGAAATTCCGATTGGTAATGTGGGCGTGGTTATCTCGTATGTTGGCGAGGACGGCGAGGACGTAAGTGGCTCGGAATTCAAACACGGAAACATCGTTGGCAAGGGTTATAAAGGCGTTTGGGCAGAACCACTTGGACCTGGGAAATATCCTGTCAATACTTTTGTACAAAAAATAGAACTCGTACCGACTACCAATTTGGTTTTGAACTGGGCAAGTGCAAGGTCAGAATCACACCAATTGGATAAGAATCTTTCTACAATTACGGTGCGTTCAAAAGACGGTTTTCCTTTCAATCTGGACGTTTCGCAGATTATTCATATTCCCAATTACGAAGCCCCCAAAGTGATTGCTCGTTTTGGAAATATGCACAATCTTGTAAGTCAGGTACTTGAACCAACGATTGGTAATTATTTCCGAAATTCTGCCCAAGGTTCAGACGTAATTTCATTCTTAGGTTCGAGAACCGAACGCCAAGAAACTGCCCGTAAATACATTGGGGACGTACTTTCGCAGTATAACGTAAACGCCGTGGATACTTTAATTGGGGATATTGTTCCGCCCGAATCTTTGATGAAAACCCTCACCGACCGTAAATTGGCAGAGGAGCAAAAAGTAACGTATGAAACCCAAAAAATGGCTCAGGAGACTCGTCAGGCATTGGAGAAAGAAACGGCAATTGCCGAGATTCAAAAAGACATTGTAAAAGCCGACCAAGGAGTTGTAATTGCGGAGAGAGTAGCGGATGCAGCCGTAAAAAAAGCTCAAGGTGAAGCCCAAAGTTTGAAATTACAAGCAGGTGCAGAGGCAGAAAGAGTGAAGTTGCAAGCGGGTGCGGAATCTGAAAGAATCAAGTTGATTGCTAATGCCGAAGCCGAAAAAATTAGTAAAACGGGTGCTGCCGAAGCCGAGAAAATTTTAGCCATCGGTAAAGCGGATGCCGAAGCCTATACTTTGGCAGTATCAGCGATGGGAGGTGATAATTTTACGCAATTAAAAATTACGGAAAGCATTGGTTCTCAAAAGATTAAGGTAATTCCAGACATCTTAATCACGGGCGGAAACAATGACCAAAACGGTGCGTTAAGCGGACTTTTAGGACTTAGACTAATGGAGGAAATGGGCAAAAAACCACAGCAACAGGTTCAAAAGACTATACCCACAACAGATAAAAAGGCGTAATTTTTTACGCTAACTTCCCGAAAGTTCTTTTTACTTTCGGGAAGTTGAAACATAAGCCTCTAACCTCAATTATTATTTAATGACTTCAATTCAAATTGCCCGCTGCTCCCACAAAATTATGCTCCGTTGATTTAAACAAAATATTAAACGAAGTCAGCGTACCATAGACCCGAGTAATGTATTGTTGAATATCCAATTTGTCTTCATCAGTCATTTTGCTGGCGTTTACTTTCTGTTCTAAAGTCCGCATGCGGTCTCTAATCATCACAATTTTATGGAAAAAAGTATCAATCGGGAATTCCTTTGATGCCAAATCTTTTCTGCCTGGATTCAAGACCATCGTTCCGCCCTTCCACTTATCGCCCAAAGGCACAACCTCTGTAACATCCGCCCATTTTTGTAGCACTTTCGAGAGCGTCATCTGCACGTCCATCAAACTCACGAGGTCGTTATCACGCTCTACCTCCTCAATTATTTCCAAAGGGAATTCAAAACTAATCTGTTTCATGCCCACCTCCATAAAAGTAATCTGATAGGCATTAGTTTTCACATTTACCACCACGCCATCGCCAAACTCGGCATGACGCACCCGAGACCCTATTCCTAATAAATTTTGCATAAATACTGGTTTAATTTTAAGTATAGTTGATGCTTTGCAAAGGCTATGCCACGGTTTTGTATAACCCTAAATATTAGACCGCTCACTCATTATAACAATCATTTATTAGGATAATTTAAGTTATTTTAAATTATTTGTGCATATTTGTCAAATTATTTATTCATCGTTAATAAACGTTTTTAATTATTCCTCTCATTTTAATAAATCTAATTATGCTTCAATTATCAAAATTTAAAATTGCTTTTATTGCTATTTTTACGGCAAGTTTCATCATCACAAGTTGCCAATCTGTTGAGGAATTTGTGCCTACAAAAACCGATTCTACCAAATCTGCCCGCATACAAGCTCTTGCATTGTCAGAAGGTTTTGAAGTGGGTTCAACCAGCCCAAAAACGGCTTATGACGTTGCTCCAACGGGTTCAAGCAGTGGCGATAATGTTACGCTACAAGCAAAATCTTGGAATTTGTACGATGCTTTGATTGCCAATTCTACTGCTGATGTAAAGGCGGGTACGTGGTCGGCACGGGTTAGAAATACGGGTAAAATCACGATGCTTTTTGACCAAACTACGGGTATCAGTACCGTTACCGTCAAACACGCCACTTACGGAACGGATGGGGCTTCTACTTGGGGATTGTGGTATTCTACCAATTCTGGCAGCACTTGGACACAGTCGGGAAGTAATATTACCACTACTTCAACACTCCAAAATCAGACTTTTACGCTTACACTTACGGGAACGGTGCGGGTTGAAATCCGTAAAGCTACGGGCGGTACCAACCGAATCAATATTGACGATATTATCATCAACGACAATGCTGGCGGTGGCACGGGTGGCGGAACAGGCAAGAAATTCTTGTTCGATGCCACAAAATACGAAAATGCAGGAAGTGCCGACTGGCAAATAGATGCTGACGGAACGGCAAACGTACCTTTATACACAGGCGGAACAACCGTAGAAACAGCAGCACAACGTTTTCCTACGCCTTCATACACAGGCATAACCGCATCAACAACAGAGACTTATTGGAAAGGTGCGATGTCGGCTTGGGCGGTGGAATTAGTAAAAAGAGGGCATTTAGTAGAAACTTTGCCTGCTGGTACTGCCATCACTTACGGCAATACTTCCAACCCACAAGATTTGAGTAATTATGATGTCTATATAATTATTGAACCCAACCGTTTATTTACAGCAACTGAAAAAACGGCGATTTTTAATTTTGTCAATAATGGTGGTGGATTGATGATAGTAACTGACCACACCGCTGCCACCACGGCTGGAACGGATGCCAACGGGTACAATCCATCGGATAGAGATGGGGACGGCTACGACTCACCAAGAGTAATCAATGACCTGATGACCAACAACGGAATCAACAACAATAACCCTTTCGGTTTCACGGTGGACTTTGTGGATATTAGCGAAAAACCTACTACCAATGTTTATGCGGGTACCAACGTAAATGCTCAGAAAGTTTTGGGTGGATTGGCTGGAACTGCCTCAAAATTAGCATTTTACAACGGAGCAACTGCCACACTTACGCCATCAACTAATGCTAATGTACAAGGTTTGTTTTGGAGAATGAGTGGCACAGTAGGCAGCAACACCAACGTAATGGCATTACTTTCAACCTACGGAACGGGCAGAATTGTTTTTGTGGGAGATAGTTCGCCTTCGGATGATGGCACGGGCGATACGGGCGATAGCCTTTTCAACGGTTGGTCGGGCGATGTACCTTCTGGAAATACTGCCCACCCAGCGTTGCATTTGAATGCTTCTTTGTGGTTGGCGAAGGTGCAGTAGAATTGGATTTTGTATTTCAAACAAAAAAGCCCCTAAAAAATCAATTTTAGGGGCTTTTTATTATCCTTTCAAGCTCGCTATCCTCTCTTCCAAAGCCTTAATTTTAGACTCGGCATCGGCTAATTTTTGGCGTTCTTTTTCTACTAATTCTGGTTTGGCATTGGCTACAAAGCGCTCGTTCGCTAATTTAGCTTCAACCGATTTTTTGAAACCTAAATTGTATTCCAAATCCTTCTGAGCGGCTTCTAATTCTGCCTCCACGTCAATTTCTCCTTCAAGAGTAATAAAGAATTCATCAGATTTTACTACGAACGAAATAGCACCATCGACTTTATCCGAAACGTAGCTAATCGTTTCCGTATTCGCCAATTTCTCAATAATGGATTCTATGTTTTCGTAACGATTTTTGTTGTCCGTTTTGATGGCTAATGGCAAAGCAATTTTTGGAGAAAGTTGTTTGGCATTACGGATTTCTCTGATTTTTGTTATCAATTCAAACATTACGTCAAAACTTGCTAAGATTTCCGTGTTTACCGCTTCACCTTTTGGAAATTCAGTTCTACAAATACTTTCACCTTCGTTGCGTTGTGCCAAAGCCTGCCAAATTTCTTCGGTAATGAATGGCATATAAGGATGCAACAAACACATCAATTTCTCGAAAATCTCAATCGTAGCATCAAACGTAACTTTGTCAATGGGCTGTTCAAAATCTGGTTTTATGATTTCCAAATACTTAGAACAGAAGTCATTCCACACTAAATTATACAATGATAAAAGAGCATCCGAAATTCTGAACTTTGTGAAATGGTCTTGAACTTCTATAATCGTTTGATTAATTCGAGTATTAAACCAGTCAATAGCTAATTGATTACTGTTTACCGCCGACTGCTGATTGCCGACTGCCGATTGCTCACTAACTGTCCAACCTTCAACAAGTCTATACGCATTCCAAATTTTATTACAGAAATTACGCCCTTGTTCACAGAGTTTTTCATCAAAAAGCAAGTCGTTTCCTGCGGGGGCAGAGAACAACAACCCAGAGCGAACACCGTCCGCCCCAAAACGCTCAATCAATTCCAAAGCATCGGGCGAATTGCCTAATTGCTTAGACATTTTACGCCCCTGTTTATCCCGTACAATACCCGTTAAATAAACATTTTCAAAAGGTAATTCTCCTCTGTATTCGTATCCCGCAATAATCATTCGGGCAACCCAGAAAAACAAAATATCTGGACCCGTTACTAAATCATTGGTTGGATAATAATAGCTAATATCCTCATTATCAGGATTTCGGATGCCATCAAAAGTGGCAATGGGCCAAAGCCACGACGAAAACCAAGTGTCTAAAACGTCGGGGTCCTGGCTTAAATCTTCTTCCGTTAAGGCAAAAAGTAAAAGGTCATGTTGGGCTTTACGTAATGCCTCACGTTTGGTTTTGGCAACGATGATTGTGCCGTCTTGCAAATAAAATGCTGGGATTTGTTGTCCCCACCACAACTGCCGACTGATGCACCAATCATGCACATTTTCCATCCAAGAACGGTAGGTATTCTTGAATTTTGAAGGATACAATTTGATGGTATCATTCATCACATTTTCCAAAGCGGGCTTAGACAATTCGTCCATTTTCAAAAACCACTGCAACGACAATTTTGGTTCAATAACCGCACCCGTTCGTTCAGAAGTTTTTACGATAGATTTATATTCTTCCATCTTCACCAAATGCCCTGATTCCTCCAAATCCTTCACAATATTTCTACGAGCTGCAAAACGGTCTTGACCTACATACAAAACGGCTTTTTCATTCAAGAAACCACCATCGTCCAAAATATCAATCACGGGCAATTTATGTTTGATACCCAACTCATAATCGTTCAAATCGTGGGCGGGCGTTACTTTTAAGCAACCCGTTCCAAAATCCATCGTTACGTATTCATCTGTGATTACTGGGATTTCACGATCGAGCAGTGGAATCATTACAGACTTTCCGTGATAAGCAAGATAACGTTCATCATTCGGATTTACGCAAAGTGCCGTGTCCGCCATAATAGTCTCTGGACGGGTAGTTGCAATAGTCAAAAATTCTCCTTCGCTGCCAACAATTGGATATTGTAGGTAATAAAGTTTCGCTTGAACGTCTTTTTCAATCACTTCTTCATCTGAAAGAGCGGTTTTTCCGAGAGGGTCCCAGTTTACCATTCTTACGCCACGATAGATTTGTCCTTTGTTATATAAATCAACAAAAACATCAATAACAGATTCGTAATAATGGGCATCCATCGTAAAATTGGTTCTGTCCCAATCGCAGGAAGCACCCAATTTTTTCAATTGGTCGAGGATAATTCCACCGTATTTATCTTTCCATTCGTGGGCATAACCCAAGAATTCTTCACGAGAAATATCCTTCTTTTCAATACCTCTTTCCTTCAACATCGCCACCACTTTTGCTTCCGTTGCGATAGACGCATGGTCAGTTCCAGGCACCCAACAAGCCTCTTTTCCTTCCATACGAGCCTTGCGAATCAGCACGTCTTGGATGGTATTGTTCAGCATGTGTCCCATGTGCAGAATTCCCGTAACATTAGGCGGCGGAATCACGATAGAATACGGTTCTTTGTCAGGATTTGGTTTTGACGCAAAGTGTTTATTATCAAGCCAATATTGATACCATTTGGCTTCAATGTCTTGTGGAGCGTATGTTTTTGAAATCATCATATTAAAAATTTGGATTGCAAAGATAAGGAATTTTGGTAGCCCAAAGAATAAATACATTGATACAAAGGCAATTATAGTTGTGTTAAATGGTATAAATACTTAGTTTTGTTCAAACACTAATCAATCTATATCCAAATGAGAAATACACTACTTTTATCATTATTTTTATTTTCCGCTAATTTCTTCTTAAAAGCTCAATCCATTTCCATTTCTTCTCTCGAAAGTGCCAATAACTATTGTGCGGGTACACCAATAACGGTTAAGTACAGCACCAATAATGTTACTTTTAAAGCTGGAAATAAGTTTAAGGTACAAATTCAAAATTTTGGTATTTGGCAAGATTTAATCACAGAAGAGGTTTCATCTGGAACTCTTAAAGCTACACTTCCCAACACTTTTGGTACTCGTGTATCATCTTATGATTTTAATGTGAGGATTGTTAGTTCTGATCCATTGGTTGAGTCTCCATCTAATTCAAATTATACTCGTTTTAATGAAAAGCCTAATGTAGAGCTTACAGGTATATATAATGCTACGGATGTTAATCCTTTTGACATGGTTAATCTTAGCTGTCTGATTAATACAGGGTCATTTCCAATAAATATTGTAATGAATGATAGTGCTGTAACTGGAGTAGGAAATTATAATACTGTGAATATTTTTCCAGAAAAGACAGGTAATTATTTTATTAGTAAAATCTCTAATATTTGTGGTATAGGAAAGGCATCAGGCAGTGTTGATATTAAGGTCAATCCTTCAATTTTAAAAGTTACTAACATAAGTAGTCGTAACCTTTGTCTTGAATCTACTTATACCATGAATTTTGCAACGACAGTAACATTTGAAAAAGATAATAAATTTATTGTTCGTCTAAAAAGATATTACTACGATGCTTTTGGTAAAGACTATTTTGATGTTGAAGCAAGTCTTATCCAAGATGGAATAGTCTCCTTTAAAGTTCCTGCCAATACTCCTGTTGGTAGTTATCAGGCTTATAAATTAATAACAACAAATCCAGCAATGACTTCTATTGACGTAGTTGGCGGAATGTATTTTAATGTTTTTCCAAAACCAACCGTAGAAGTTACTCCATATTTTCCTACTGCAAGTACTACCATTAATTATGGGGATAAAGTACTATTAAAAATATCTTACACTGAAAAAGGTCCATTCGACATTCAATTAAGTGATGGCAAAACAGTTTATGTGGCAGAAAATTATGGTTATTCGGACATCGTTGTAAACGCTTATCCAGAAAAAAACACAAAATATTTTGTACAAGCGTTTACTTCGACTTGTGGTGCTGGAGTAGGCAAAAAAACATTAGATATAACGGTAAATCCAAATATTAGAATAGATTCCGTCCCGAATGGACAACACTGTAGTGGTACAAAGTTAAGAGTAAAAATCAAATCAAATGTTGCTATAAATACTTCAGCTAAATACCTCGTTAGGATGGTTGGTTCAAATGGTGGTCAGTCAAAAATAGACGTTGATGCTACTCTGATTGAAGGGAAATTTTTAGAGTTTATTGTACCTTCTGATGTAGAAACAAGGTTGAGAAGTAGAGCGGTGGCATTGGCAGTTGTAGCTAATAATGTGGAGGGGATTTTTAGTAATGTAGAAAGCTATTTAGATAATTTGTTGTATATTCTTGAAAAGCCACAGGGGGGATTTTTATCCACTAATACACAAACTTTTGAAAAACCTTATTTAACCAGTTTTGATGTAACTGTAAAAGGGGGAGGAAATTTAATTTTTGAACTTTCGGACGCAAGTAAATATTCCCTAAGCCAAACAGCGTACAGCCTTAATAATAATACAAATTTTATCAATATATATACTCAAAAAACGACTACATATTCCGTAAAATCTATTTCTAATAATTGTGGTATAGGAACTGTTTTATCAAATAACACTCAAAGTGTTATTATTTCGTCACCTGCTTCGACTTTTGTAAACTTGAGAAGTTCTAACATCAATGAAAAAATTGCGTACTGCTCAGGGGAAAAAATAAAATTTGAGATTTTACCAGAAGGGGATTTTAAAAGTGATAACGAATGGAAATTTGAAATTAGGAGTGAATTGACAGGAACATGGACTCAAATTCTATCAACCAAAGAGGCGAAATCTGAATTAACTCTCCCAAATGTAACAGAAGCAGGCTTTTACAGAATTAGAGCTTATGCGAGTAGCCCCGTAACTTATAGTAACCAATTATATATATTCTTAAATGTTAAACCCACAGCAGGAGTTAGTAGTTTTTATAATAATAATCGGAGTACTTATAGTGACTATTCATCCAGTTTGACAGGCACAATTTCTGCTTTTGGTGGAGGTCCCTTTGAAATAACGTTTAGCGACAAATTGAAACAAACGGTGGGCAAAGAAGGAGAAATAGAAGCTTACGGTATAAATTTTGAAAGAACTAATTTTACCACAGGTAATTTTGGGTTAACATCAGTATCAAATTCTTGTGGTGTCGGAACTGTTTCTAATTCCAATAAGATTAGTTACGTTCCTTATCGCTTAGAATTATTTACTAATATGG
>JANPGQ010000139.1:0-1912 GCA_031423975.1 Cytophagales bacterium
TGCACTAATGGTAATCCCCCTTTGAAGGGGGTAGGGGGATGTAATAACTTAAAATTCTCTATAATTAGAAAAGTAATCCTTTAAAATTTCAAAACTACTCTATGACAATCATTGAAGAATATCACCAAAAAGCCTTACAATATGATCAGAATGACTCGCTCGCTTCATTCAAAAATGAATTTGCAGAAAGCGATGAAATATATTTGGATGGAAATTCTTTGGGAAAATTACCCAAACGAACCGTTGAAATAACTTCAAATCTTATTCAAAATCAATGGAAAAATGGGCTTATCAGAAGTTGGAATGAGCATTGGATAGATTTGCCCAATAAAATAGCTACCAAAATTGCCAAATTAGTAGGGGCAAAGGCAGACGAAATATTCGTGGGAGATAATACTTCCATCAACTTTTATAAATTGGCTTTTGCCACCTTGAGTCTAAATCCTTCCAAAACAAAAATCATCACCGACTCTCTCAATTTCCCGAGTGATTTGTATGTGCTACAAGGTTTATTGGCTCAACAATTTCAAAATCATTCTTTAAAAATAATCAAAAGTGAAGATGAAATAAGTATTTCCGAAGAAGCCATTGCACAAGAATTGGATGAAGACACGGCTTTTCTAACCCTGAGTCACGTAGTTTTCAAAAGTGCTTTTATGTACAATATGAAGAAAATCAACGCATTAGCTCATCAAAAAGATGCGTTCGTAATATGGGATTTAAGTCATTCTGCGGGGGCAGTGGCGGTAAATTTAAACGAATCTAACGCTGATATGGCGGTGGGTTGTACGTATAAATATTTGAATGGTGGACCAGGAGCTCCCGCTTTTTTATACGTCAGGAAAGATTTGCAAGAAAAACTCCAAAACCCCATTTGGGCGTGGTTTAGCCATCAAAAACCCTTCGAGTTTGACTTGAATTACGAAGCAAAAAACAATATTCAACGCTTCTCTACGGGTACGCCTTCGATACTTTCACTTGCCGCTACCGAAGCTGGCATAGATTTAATCAACGAAGCGGGCATTGAAAATCTTCGAGAAAAGAGTAAGTTGCAGAGTAGTTTTTTTGTAGAGTTGGTTCAAGAATTTTTATTGCCCATTGGTTTTACGATTGCTTCGCCTTTAGAGGTTAATCAACGTGGTTCGCACATTTCTATTCAACATCAAGAAGGCTATCGAATTAACAGAGCCATGATTGAACCCCTTGAAGGAGCCAAAAGCATCATCCCAGATTTCCGTCCACCCAATAATATTCGTTTGGGCATTGCTCCACTTTACAATACTTTTTCAGAATTACTTGAAACTGTTTTACGCATCAAGCAGATTGTGGAGGAGAAGGAATTTAAGCGATTTGGGGAGGAGAAATTGGATGTGACGTAATGCAGAATTAATAACCTTCCCAAGCGTTCAAAACGCTTCGGAAGGTTTGTTTTAAGTTTTTTATTCTTCGACAAATAAAGAATAATCCCCACACTCCGCCAACACCTGTTTTTGATATTCGGTATTTTGATATTTTGCTTTCAAGAGTTTAAAATAGCTTGAAAACTTAAAAATTCTTTCTTTTTCCATTCGCTGAGCAAATTTATCGGCATCTTCATCTGGGTTAGCTTCCTGCGAGGCCATCATTACATCAAAAGCAATTCTTTCACAAAGCGCCGCTCCAAAACAGGCTTTTGCCGAAATTTCAGGGTTTTTAGATTTCATCGCTTCTACAAAAAATGCCTTCGCTTTCGAAGCTTGATAATAGTCATTACTGTAGTTTTTCCCATCGTAAGAATTCACGTCTGAACTGCTCCAACCGTGCCTTCTTAAAATCCACGAATTTCCGTGCGTAGTGGTGTTCAAAGCCCCGCAGCCCAATAAATAAGCACTTTCTACATCGTTCGGATTGGCTTTCAATTTGGCTTCTAACT
>JANPGQ010000140.1:0-9749 GCA_031423975.1 Cytophagales bacterium
AATTAAAGGACTTTTAGAAAATCGAGATAGAATGAGAAGACGGTTTTCTAATGAGGTAAAAAATCCGAGTAATCTACAAAAAGGAGAACGTAAATTTTTGATTGAATTTGAGGCATTAATTGAAAAAAACATAAAAGATAGTTCGCTGTCGGTAGAAAAATTGAGCTATGAATTAGGGATGTCGAGGGTGCAATTATTTAGAAAAATCTCCGCATTAACCAATAAAAACGTAACTGACTATATTGCCGAATTCAAATTGCAAAAAGCCAAAGCTTTGTTATCAGAATCGGAAAAGAATATTGCTGAAATAGCGTATGAAACGGGTTTTAACAACCCGAGTTATTTTACTACTTTCTTTAAACAAAAGACTAATAAAACGCCAAGTGAATGGCGAAATCAGTAGTGTATCAATTCTGATAAAATTGTATCAAATATTGAAATAAAATTAAAGATTATTAATACAAATACTTGATAATCAACGCATTGTTTCAATGTATCAAAATTAATACTATTTGAAAGAATACTAAAACTCCTTTCTTTTTGCTTCTACTAACTTTGGTTCATCAAAAACTCAAATGGTTTTAAAATGAATCAAAATTACAAAATTTTCCTCTGGTCATTATCCGCTGCATTGGGTGGTTTCCTCTTTGGCTTCGATACCGCCGTTATTTCGGGCGTTGAGCAAACCCTTCAAAAATTATGGAATCTAAACGTATTTGAACACGGTATAACAGTTTCCATTGCTTTAATTGGAACGGTTTTAGGCTCATTAATTGCCGGAATTCCTGCCGAAAAATATGGCAGGCGCACTACTTTATTCATCATCGCTGTTTGTTATTTGCTTTCTTCCATCGGTACGGCTTATGCGGCTGATTGGAGTATCTTCTTGATTTTTAGATTCTTAGGTGGCATAGGTGTAGGAGTTTCTTCGGTAGTTGCACCCATGTATATTTCAGAAATTGCTCCCGCTGAGAAACGGGGTGGTTTGGTGGCAATGTTCCAATTCAATATCGTTTTCGGAATCTTGATGGCTTATTTATCCAACTATTTATTGGGAGATTTGGGCGAAAACTCTTGGCGTTGGATGTTGGGCGTACAGATAGTTCCTTCGGTATTATTTATCATTACTACCTTGTTTATTCCTGAAAGTCCAAGATGGTTGATTTTGAAAAAAGGAGATATTTCAACGGCACGTCAAACGCTTACTACGATTGATGCTGCATCAGCAGAAAGAATAATTGAGGCGGTTCAAAACCAATCTTCCAAAACTAATAGTAGTAATTTCTTTACCGTTTTTCAGACTATTTATCGTAAACCCGTGATGTTAGCGGTATTATTTGCCTTCTTTAATCAAGTTTCAGGAATCAATGCTATCATTTATTATGCACCCCGCATTTTTGAAATGGCAGGTTTAGGAAAAGATTCGGCTTTACTTTCATCCGCAGGGATTGGCTTAATTAATCTCTTTTCAACGCTTTTTGGCTTAACCTTAATTGATAAGTTTGGCAGGAAAATGTTAATGTATGTGGGTTCGTTTGGGCTTATTCTTTCGCTTGCTTTGGTTGCCAATGCCTTTTTCTCGGGCAATATGGGTATGAATGTCCCTGTTTATTTATTCCTATATATCGCCTTTTTTGGGTTTTCGCAAGGGGCAGTTATTTGGGTTTTTATCTCCGAAATTTTCCCTAACGAAGTTCGTGCGTATGGGCAAGCTCTTGGCAGTTTCATGCACTGGATTATGGCTGCCATTATTGCCTTCACTTTCCCCTATATCGCCGAAACTTTTGGCGGTGGAATTACCTTCACATTTTTTGCCTTGATGATGGTGTTGCAATTACTTTTTGTCTGGAAAATCATGCCCGAAACCAAAGGAACATCACTCGAAGGGGTTGAAAAAGTTGTTTTTGCTCATTAGGAATAGTTTTAAACGTATAAGGTTTTCATAACATGAAACAATCAAAAATAATATGCTTTGGTGAAATGCTTTGGGATATGCTTCCGACGGGCAAACAAGCAGGTGGAGCCCCCATGAATGTGGCAGTTCATTTGAAAAATTTAGGGCTTAATCCGCAGATTATTAGTCGAGTAGGGGACGACGAATTGGGAGAAGAGTTACTCCAATTCGTTACTAAAAATGGCTTATCAACTGATTTTATTCAACTCGGAAAAACGCATTTGACGGGTGTTGCCAAAGCCAATGTGAGTGATAAAAATGAAGTAACCTACAAGTTGGTTCATCCCGTAGCTTGGGACTATATTATGTATGACGATGCGGTGGAAAGTGCCGTTGAAAATGCCGAAATATTTGTTTTTGGAAGTTTATCGGCACGCAGTCAAGAAAGCCGTGAAACGCTTCATCATCTAATAGAAAAGGCAAACTACAAGGTTTTTGATGTCAATTTAAGACCTCCTTTTTATGATAAAGAAACCGTGGAAAGCCTTATGAATAAGGCTGATATGGTCAAAATGAATTCAAGTGAATTAGCGATGATTTCGGACTGGTATGAAGTGGGACTAGAAGAAAGAACTGCCATTCTTTCTATATCTAACCACTTCAATATCAGTACGATATGTGTAACCAGAGGGGAAAAAGGAGCAATCTTTTTCACGGAGGGCAAATTCTATGAGCATCAAGGTTTTGAAGTAGAAGTTACTGATACTATTGGCAGTGGAGATTCATTTTTAGCCGCTTTGTTGAAAGGAATTTTGGAGAAAAAAGAGCCTTCGGAGAGCTTGAAATTTGCTTGTGCAATGGGTTCATTAGTAGCTACTCATCAAGGAGCCACCCCTTTTATTTCAGAAGAAGAAGTAAATGTTATTTTGGCGGAAAATAGCCTAAAAGTATAATGTTCTGATTTTCAATGATTTATATAATTTAATTTCTCAATAAAGAATATCCATTTTTTACTTAAACAATTCATAAACATGAAAAACTATTTACTAACCATTTTGGCATTGCTGGTCGCAGTGCCGCTTGCGTTGGCACAACAACGTACTCTTACGGGCAAGGTGGTGGCTGCCGAAACCAATGAAACACTCATTGGGGCAAACATTTTGATAAAGGGGACTGCCAAAGGAGCAACCACCAATGCTGAGGGAAATTTTACGATAACTTTACCCGATGATAATGCTAACACATTGATAGTTTCTTATGTCGGTTATGACTCGAAAGAAGTTTCTGTGAAAGGTTTAAGCAATATCAATATTGCCTTGGAAGCGGGCAAAGAATTAAGTGAAGTCGTGGTGGTAGGTTATACTTCTTCGAGGAAGCAGGATTTGACGGGAGCAGTTGCCGTGGTGGATTTAAAACCCATCAAAAACATCAGTTCTGGGAATCCCATGCAGGCTTTACAAGGTAGAGTTGCGGGTTTATACATTGAAAAAGATGGTTCACCAAATGGCTCAAACAGTCGAATTTTGATTCGTGGAGCTAATACTTTGGGAAATAATGACCCGCTCTATGTGATTGATGGAATTCCTACGACTCGTCCAGAGGTTTTTCAAAATATGAACCCTGCCAATATTGAAAATATTCAGGTATTGAAAGACGCTTCGGCAGAATCTATTTATGGTTCAAGGGCTTCAAATGGTGTTATTATCGTAACAACAAAAAATGGGGGTGATACCAAGGGAAAAGTTGAATTTCAGTTCAACAGTAGCGTATCGGTACAATCTGAAAAAGCGATGCGTTTCAAAATGTTAAACTCGGTGGATAGAGGAAGAGCATTATGGCAAGCATCCGTAAATGACGGACAAGATCCAGCGGCTGGTTACGGTGAAATTTACAATTTTGATTGGAATAAAAATTATAGTAATCCAGTGTTGAATAGTGTTACGCCAAAACCTTTCGTGGGTGGCGATACCAATACGCCCGTGGGCGATACCGATTGGCAAGATGTGATGTATAAAACGGGAATTGTTACCAAAAATGATTTAACAATTTCGGCAGGAAGTAAATCGTCTTCGATTGAAATCAATTTGGGACAACTCAAAAATACGGGTATGTTGCGTTATACGGGATACGAGCGTTTGAGCGGAAGCATTAATGCCATGACTCGTGCCTTTGATGATAAAGTGAGAGTGGGCGTTAATTTAAGAATGGCAAATTCAAATGAAAATTTAACTTCACGTGATTTGGGTGGAGCATCTACTACATTTTTGGCAGTTACCTTAGCTCCAACGATTCCAGTTTACCAAAAAGACGGTTCAACGTATGCAGGAGAATTGGGAGCTGGTTATTCGGATAGAAACAATCCATTGCACATGCAAGACTTGGCTAAATGGAACAACGCCAACCGTTTAAGCACTTTTGGAAATATTTTCATCGAAATTCAACCGATTAAAAACTTATTTTTCAAGTCTAATTTCGGAGCGGATAACAATAATTATTTGAGCAAAGTTATCACGCCAACCTTTACGGAAGGAGCATTGAGTCGTACTACAAACAGTTTAATTTTCGACCAAAATCATTATATCAGCACCACTTGGTCGAATACTCTACGCTATAATTTAGATGTAAATCAAAATCATTTCAAGTTTTTGGTAGGAACGGAGTACATTAAAACCGATTTTGAATTCCAAAATACTAAAAAAGAAGGTTACGCTTTACAAACTGAAGATTATTTCACCTTGAATGCTGGTACTGGCAACACAACGGTTTCGGGTGGTTCAAGTGGCAATCGTCTTTATTCACAATTCGGTCGGGTTGATTATAATTATTCGGATAAATACTTGGCAGCTTTAACGCTTCGTCGTGATGGTTCTTCTCGTTTTGGTACGGATAATCAATATGGTATTTTCCCTGCGGCTTCGTTTGGTTGGAAACTTGACCAAGAGAATTTTATGAAAAATAGTAAAGTTTTCTCTGAATTGAAATTACGTGCAGGAGTTGGTCGGGTAGGAAATCAGCAAATTGGAGATTTGGCTCGTTTGGGTTTATTTGATACTCGTTACGGTACAACTTTGGCACAATTGCAAGGCGGATTTTGGGAACAATACATGAACATCGGAACGGCATATTCTTTGTCAGGAGCAAATACAGGCACATTACCATCGGGTTTTGTACAAACGCAAGCGGCTAATTCGGCTCTAAAATGGGAAACCACTGACGAAGTAAACGCTGGGGTCGATTTCACGATTTTGAACAATAAAATCTTTGGTTCATTTGATTATTTTACCCGAAATACTACTGGAATTTTGATTACACCACCCGTAGCTTCGGCTTTGGGCGAAGGTCAATCAAAAGCGGTGAATGGTGCGGCAAAGTCTAATAGAGGTTGGGAATTGGTATTGGGTTATCGTGGAAAAACGGATGGTGCATTCAAGTATAATGTTACGGCAAACTTTGCTCATTTCAGAGACGAAATCACCGAATTGCCAGAAAATGTACGTCCCGCTTATGCAGGAAACTTGGTAAATACCATTTTGGGACATTCTCAATTTGATATTTTTGGCTACAAAACGAACGGTCTTTTCCAATCACAATCAGAAGTTGATGCCGCCCCAAAACAAGTGGGAGCGGGTCCAGGTAGAATCCGTTATGTGGACACTAATAATGACGGAAAAATTGACGATTTGGATAGAACTTGGATTGGTTCAACCTTGCCAAGCGTTGAATACGGTTTGAGAATTGATATGACTTACAAAAAATTTGATTTGTCATTATTTGGTTCGGGCGTTGCGGGCAGAACGGGATTTGATGTTTATACTTTATTCAACAATTTGATGAAAAGTAGAGAAAACGTTGGTCCTGGGGTATTCAACGGATGGACTCCCCAAAATACTGGAACAACTGTTCCCTCACTGACGCTGAAAGATAACAACAACGAAGGGCGTACTTCTGATTATTTCATCGTGAATACTTCTTATTTCAAGATGCGTAATGTTCAGTTAGGTTATACGCTTCAACCAAAAACGGTATTTTCAAGACTACGGGTTTATGTAATGGCTGAAAACTTATTCTGGATTAAAAGCTCGAAATATCTTAGTCCAGACCCTGAACGCATTGATTTAGACCCTGTGCCAATTCCTCAAACATTTACCTTTGGTGTGAATGCTTCGTTTTAAAATTACCCTCAAAAAAGCAAAAAAATGAATAAGAAAATATTTTCAACGATAATGATTTCTGGGCTATTAATCTGCGGCTCATCATGTAAAGACCCACTCGACTATAACCCCACGGGCGTATTGTCATCGGCAGATTTAACCTCAGCGACTGCCATTGACGGTTTAGTAACTTCGGCTTACGCAGCCATCGGAAATGGTGATATGATTGGACCAATTTATAGCAATTGGGTTTACGGAAGTGTCCGTTCAGACGATACTTATAAAGGTGGTGGCGGTACTGGCGACGTTGGTGAAATTGATGCCATGGAACATTATAACTTAGTAACGCCAACGATGGATGCCTTCGTTACTCGTACTTGGAAAAACGTATTTAAGTCGATTTCAAGAGCGAATGTAGCCCTTAGAGCAGTAAATACTTTGTCAGAAGCGAATTATCCGAATAAGAAAATCCGTTTGGCGGAGTTGAGATTTTTGAGAGGACACAGTTATTTTACCTTAAAAAATCTGTACAAAAATGTGCCAATTTTTGACGAAACTGCTACGGATGATGATATTTTGAAGACTGCCAACACCTTATCGAATGATGAAGCATGGAACAAAATTGCGGCAGATTTTCAATTTGCGATTGATAATTTACCAGTATCACAAGCGGAAATGGGGAGAGCTAACAAAGTGTCGGCTCAGGCATATTTAGCCAAAGTGAAATTGTATCAAGCGTATGAGCAAGATGCTACTCACAAAGTTACTAACATTAATAAAACGAGATTGCAGGAAGTGGTTACGCTAACGCAAGCGGTGATTTCATCGGGAAAATACAGTTTAAGCAAAGACATTGCCGAAAACTTTATCCCTGAAACGGAGAATGGTTCAGAATCAATATTTGCCATACAATTTACCATCAATGATGGCACAACGGCGGGTCGTTTGAGTTATGAAGATGGGTTAAATTACCCTCACGGAGCTCCTCAGTATGGATGTTGTGGGTTTCATGCTCCAAGCCAAAACTTGGTAAATGCCCATGCAACGGATACCAATGGTTTACCATTATTTGATACTTTTAATGACAATATTATTGATTTATCAAAAGCAACCGTTGACCCACGCCTTGACCATACGGTTGGTATTGAAGGTCATGTTTACAAATATGATAACACAAAACCTTTTAGTAATAGTTGGGTGCGTGACCCAGGGGTTTATGGAAATTTCCATACGATGCGTCATCAGCAATTAGCTTCAAGTGGCTCATATTTCAAACTCGGACCATTTATGGGAACTGCCAAAAATGAAGATATTTTGCGATACGATGATATTTTGTTGATGCAAGCCGAAGCCTATATTGAGTTGGGACAACAAGAAAAGGCACTGCCTTTAATCAATCAAGTGAGAGAAAGAGCCGCAGCCAGTACGGGCAGGTTGAAAAAGATGGACGGCACTTTTGCTTCAAAATATAACGTAAAATCCTATCCTTCAACGGGTTGGACACAAGACTACGCCCGAAAAGCCATGCAATGGGAACGTCGTATGGAATTCGCTACCGAAGGGGCAAGATTCTTTGATTTAGTGCGTTGGGGAATAGCAGAAAAAACGTTGAATGGTTACATAAATATAGAAAAAGGAAGAAGAAGCTTTTTATCAACGGCTAAGTTCACGGCGGGAAGAGACGAATATTTACCGATTCCACAGGCTGAAATTACGTTTACAAATGGCTTGTATAAGCAAAATCCTGGATATTAAATTTAGTTAAGATTGAGAATGCTGAAATGGTGGTAGTTTTACTACCACCATTTTCATTTTACATCAAAAATCCCTTTATCAAAACACAACATGAAAAGAGCATTATTATTTATCTCAGTCTTTACAATGTTCGTTTTTACCGTTCAGGCTCAAATGGATTATCGTCCAAAGTATCATTATACTTCACCCAAAAATTGGGTAAATGACCCCAATGGCTTGGTTTATTTAGATGGTGAATATCATTTATTTTACCAATATAACCCCTTTGGTGACAAATGGGGACACATGAGTTGGGGACACGCCGTGAGTAAAGACCTCAAAAACTGGAAAACATTACCGCTTGCCTTAGCCGAATTTAACAATGCCGATGGCACACAAACGATGATTTTTTCGGGATGTGCTATCGTGGATTCTCTTAATACCTCTGGTTTTTTTGCTAAAGGTTTCAAGAAAGGAATGGTTGCGATTTTTACATCCCACATCGATAAAAATGGCAAAGGAATTGCCCAACATCAAAGTTTAGCGTACAGTTCGGACAAGGGTAGAACTTGGAAAATGTACGATAAAAATCCCGTATTAAACATCGGACTCACCGACTTCCGTGACCCCAACGTGATTTGGTATCCAGAACGAAAAGTTTGGATTATGTCCGTAGTGAAAGCATTGGAATATACCGTTCAGTTTTACGAGTCAAAGGATTTAAAAAAATGGGGTTTATTGAGTGAATTTGGCAAAAAAGGCGATACCACAAAAATCTGGGAATGTCCATCACTCGTAAAAGTGCCAGTTGAAGGCTCAAAAGATCACAAATGGCTTTTAATGATTTCGAGTGGACATCGTCAAGAAAGTTATTTAGGAATGCAATATTTTGTGGGAGATTTTGATGGTAAAAACTTCATTTCCCAAAAACAAGATGAAGTATTTTATATTGATGAAGGCAAGGATTTTTATGCTGCCGTGCCGTTTTTTAATCTACCAAAATCTCAAAAAAATCCCGTTATTATTGGCTGGTTGAATGATTGGGAATATGCCAGAGAAATTCCAACTTTGGGATATAGAGGAGCATTTTCAGTACCTCGAAAAATCGCTTTATATAATGAAAATGGTACTTATAGATTAAAACAAGAAGCAATTATAAAAGTAGGAATTCCAACCGAGAAAATTACGCTTAACGCAAATCAATCATTAACATCTAAGTTGTCAAAACTTAACAATAATTCCTATCGTTTAATGCTGACTATCAATTTGTTAGACTCAAATGGTTTTGATTTGCATTTATTGAAAAACGCCTCAAATAGTAGTATTTTGAGTTATGATGTCGCCAGCAATATTCTTTCTTTTGACAGAACAAAATCGGGTAATGTTGATTTTAATAAACGTTTTTCAAGCATTGAAAAGGTGAAGGTAAAACCTGAAAATAACCAATTGAAATTAGATATTTTAGTAGATAAATCAGTGGTAGAAATTTATGCAAATGATGGGAAAGCCCTTTTGACGGATTTAGTATTTCCTTTGAAAGAAAGTAGTAGTATTAAAATTGTTTGGAAGAAGTAATTTTCCAACTCCTATTTCAATTGGAAGAAAAGTAG
Source organism: Cytophagales bacterium (assembly GCA_031423975.1). Classification (GTDB taxonomy): domain Bacteria; phylum Bacteroidota; class Bacteroidia; order Cytophagales; family Spirosomataceae; genus Arcicella. Next base: position 9,390 of record JANPGQ010000140.1, read on the forward strand.
TGATTTGGTTTTGGGGTAATGGAATTAGACCTATTATGGGGTCAGCGACACATTCTGGGTGAACGCACTATGATATTTTTATAACTCTCTATAATACAGAAAGTTATATCAGATAATTTTGTGCTTTACTAGGATTTATTGTATATTCCAGTCAATAAGGTTCTTCGTCAATTTTGGTGAAAGCCTACTTTTTAGAGTAGTTTTGGTAGATGGAACAATCACTATTTTTGCCATCTGAACTATATTTTACGTTACTCAAACTTCATAACACCGCCACCAATATTGATTTTGATGTGTGTAGCTGTCAAATTTCAAGTTGCTGTCCATTGTGTCAGACGATTTGCACTAAAATACATAGCA
>JANPGQ010000141.1:0-3321 GCA_031423975.1 Cytophagales bacterium
ATGGAACGGTCGTCCCCTCCTACCCATGTACCCGTTACCAAGTTGCTGGTGAGTCCCATATACCAACCGTCTGAATGGTTGGAGGTTGTACCCGTTTTTCCTGCAAAACGTGATTTGTATTTATCTTTTCCACTAAATAAATCCTTAAACGACCATAAATTTTGAGACGTTCCACCTTGCTCCTCTAAACCACCTTCCAACATATAACGCATCAGCATGGCAGATTCTTTACGAATGGCTTGATGGCGTTCGGGTTCAAAAGTATGGATAGTATTTCCATTTCTATCTTGAATTTCTACTACCAACATTGGTTCGGTATAAACGCCTTCATTCAAAAAACAACCATACGCCCCTACCATTTCAAAAAGCGTAACATCATTTGAACCCAAACCAATGGAAGCCACTGCCGCCAAAGGACTTTTTATGCCCATTTTGTGTGCGTAATACACCACAGAATCGGGTCCAACTTCATCGGTTAATCTGGCAGCACAAGAGTTGATTGAACGAGCCATTGCCCTTCTCAAAGACATGGTAGCATAGCTAAATCGCCCATCGGCATTGTGGGGTCGCCATACTTTTTCTTCGCCATCTTCTTCATATTTTACCTCAAAGGGTTCGTCCTTGATTTGGCTACAAGGCGACATATCTCGGGGTCCATCAATAGCGGTAGTATAAACAAATGGTTTGAAGGTAGAACCTGGCTGACGGCGACCTTGACTGACATGGTCATATTTAAAGTATTGAAAATCAAGCCCACCGACCCACGCTTTGATATGTCCCGTGAAGGGGTCCATGCTCATCATGCCCGACTGTAAGAATCTTTTGTAATAGACAATAGAATCGTAAGCACTCATGGTCATCTGTTCTTCGCCCGCTCCATTGCGTGAAAATACCCACATTTTCCGCTTCACATCTTTCATATAATGATTGATAGAATCAGGATTATTACCATATTTTTTCACTAAACCTTTATAATAATCTGTCCGCTTTGCCACAGTATCAATAAAGCCAGGAATTTCCTTTCCTAATTCGTCCGTCCACGGGTTTTTGCCCGACCAATGATTATCAAAAGTTTTTTGCAAAGCCTTCATTCCTTCCTGCACGGATGTTTCAGCGTGCGTCTGCATCCGAGAGTCGATGGTAGTTTTTATTTTCAAACCGTCACGGTATAAATCCAAATCAACTTCACTGGTATCAGCCCATCTTTCAAGTGCTTTTGCTAAGGCAGATTTATAGTAATTACTTGTACCGTCATAGGGCGTTTCTTCATTGATTTTCAGAGCAATAGGTAATTTTATCAAGGAATCGTATTGGGCTTTGCCGAGGTAATTTGACTTCACCATTCTTGATAATACAGTATTACGTCTGGTCAAAGATTTTTCGTAATTTCTCCGTGGATTATACGTATTAGTAGCTTTTTGCATTCCCACCAACACGGCAGATTCCTGAACATTCAAGCTATCGGGCGAAGTATTGAAGTAGGTTTTTGCGGCTACTTTTATCCCATAAGCATTACTGCCATAATCGACAGTATTGAGATACCACAAAATGATTTCTTCTTTGGTATAATATCTTTCTAATTTTATGGCAGTGAGCCATTCTTTGGTTTTGACGACCAAAGTTTTCAAGCCTGGAACATATCCGAATAACCCTTTTTTAGTGATTCCCTCTTTTTTACGAGTTTTGAAAAGATTTTTGGCTAATTGTTGGGTAATTGTACTTCCACCTCCACGCTCGCTTGCCCCTGTGAGAATACCCGCCGCTACGCCAAAAATTGCCCTAAAATCAATACCTGAGTGTTGATAAAAACGGGAATCCTCTGTAGAAACTAAGGCTTGAGTAAGATAAGGAGATAGGTCTTTGTAGTTTTTGACGGGCGTTCTGTTTTCCAAGAAAAATTTCCCCAACAATACATTATCAGCCGAATAAATTTCAGATGATTGCGATAGTTTTGGGTTCTGCAATTCTCCCACCGAAGGCATTTCGCCCGTGAGCCAAAGGAAATTTGTTTGTATCGTAAAAATGTAAAAAGCTCCAGCAAAGACTGTCCACGCAAAGATTTTCCAAAGCCTTTTTATTCGTCTATAATACAGAGAATCTTTATCAATTCGCTGTTCTACGGCATTTGATACTTTCGTTTTTGTGTCCCAATAGCTATCCTTTACAATGTCAAGTCTTTTATAAAGGTTGGCAACTTTTTGCTCACCCAATGTCGCTACTAACAATTTATCCAGTTGCACCCAAAGCCAGTGCAGGACAGAACGAATTGCCGTATCAATGGTATCTCCAAGATTTTGAATGAGTTGTTTTATCTTATCCATTATGTAATGTTTATCGGTCTTTTTATAAATGACAATTTACGAATAAGTTGGAGAAGTTAAAGAAGTTGAAGAGTTAAAATAGTTAAAAAGATAGCGAATTCTAAATCTTCAACTTTATAACTTCTCTAACTTTATAACTTCTTCAACTCAATTATAATATTCCAAAGCCTTCTTCATTTCTACCTTTGAAATGGCAATATCATAGGTACATTTCCCAGCTCCTTCCAATAGCGAAAACCGGATTTCTTTCCCTTTGTTTTTCTTATCCTGAGCCGTAAGAGCAATAATTTCGTCCATATCCGATTCTGCAATGGTTGCTTTTCCATAAACGGAATAAATAAATTCTTCGATATTGGCTAAGGTCTTTTGGTCAATCATATTCCTTTTATAAGATATGTAAGCCTCGCAAATCATCCCTGCGGCAATGGCTTCTCCGTGCAATAAATGTAGTTTTGGTTTACCTAAAAAATACGTCTCAATGGCGTGTCCGAGGGTATGTCCAAAATTTAGTATTTTTCTAAGACCTTTCTCAGTTGGGTCAGCTTCCACAATTTGCTGTTTGATGGCTACGGAATGGGCAATCAAATCGTTAAAATCTTGTTCTTCAAAATCTTTTCTGCGGATAATATTCCATTTGTCAGCATCCATAATTAGGCAATGCTTAATGATTTCAGCAAAGCCCGAACGTTTTTCGGCAAAAGATAAAGTCTTCAAAAATTCAGCATCAATCAATACCATTTTAGGGATTTGAAAAACGCCAATATGATTTTTAAGTCCTTGAAAATCAACACCTAACTTCCCTCCTACGCTGGCATCAACCTGCGAAAGCAATGTAGTAGGAATTTGAATAAAATCAATGCCTCTTTTGTACGTGGCAGCACAAAAACCACCCATATCACCAATGACTCCTCCGCCCAAATTTATCATCAAAGCATGACGGTCTAATTCATGGTTGGTCATGCTTTCCCAAATGGTCTGACAAGTGCCTAAATGCTTTTGT
>JANPGQ010000142.1:0-10346 GCA_031423975.1 Cytophagales bacterium
TTTATACCTCATAATTCATACCTATTTTAAGAAAGTCCTTTCATAATACCTCTCTCCGAATTTCGAATAAAATTCACAATTTCATCACGTTCTGCGGAGGCTGGAAGATTGATTTCTATTTGAGAGAGAGCATCGTTATTATTAAAATTTTTCAAATAAACGTAACGATAGGTCTCTTGAATTTGCGTAATTTGTTCATCAGAAAAACCTCTTCTACGTAATCCGATAGAGTTTATGCCTGCATAAGATAGTGGCTCACGTCCAGATTTTGTGAAGGGTGGAACATCTTTTCTAATCAAAGACCCCCCCGAAATCATAGTATGACGACCAATTTTTACAAATTGATGCACCGCACTTGACCCGCCTACGATGGCAAAATCACCTACCTCTACGTGTCCCGCCATTTGTACACTATTTGCTAAAATACAATTATCGCCAATCAAGCAATCATGTGCCACGTGAACATACGCCATGATTAGGCAATTTTTGCCAATTTGAGTTTTGTTTCTATCACTCGTGCCACGATTAATGGTAGCACATTCTCTGACTGTAGTATTGTCGCCAATGATAGCGAGGGTTTCTTCTCCTCCAAATTTTAAATCTTGGGGAATTGCGGCAATTACTGCTCCTGGAAAAATTCGACAATTTTTGCCAATTCTTGCCCCAGGGAAAATAGTTACGTTTGAGCCAATCCAAGAACCATCGCCAATCTCAACGTTTTGGTGAATGACAGTAAAAGGCTCAACCACCACATTTTGGGCAAGTTTTGCTTCTGGATGTATGTATGCTAATGGTTGTGTCATTTTTTTTAATTTTTTCTAACAAGGCTTGCTGTCATGTCGGCTTCACAAACTATTTTGCCATTTACATAAGCCACTCCGTGCATTTTTGCAATTCCTCTTCTGATGGGAGCCATTAATTCACATCTAAATATTACGGTATCTCCTGGAATTACACTTTTGCGGAATCTGCAATTTTCAATTCCTACTAAATAGGGCCAATAATTCTCGGGGTCTGGCACGGAACTCAACACTAAAATACCTCCCGTTTGTGCCATAGCTTCCACTTGCATAACGCCTGGCATCACAGGGTTGTTTGGGAAATGCCCCATGAAATAATTTTCATTCATCGTAACATTTTTGATTCCGATAACGCTCTCATCATCCAAATAGGTAATTTTATCTACCATTTGGAAAGGATAACGGTGGGGTAATAATTGATAAATACGCTCAAAAGTGTATAAAGGTGGCTGAGCAGGGTCGTATTTAGGAACATTATTCTTTTCAGAATCCTTCATCAATTTCTTGATTTTCTTGGCTAATTCAACGTTGGCAGCGTGTCCCGGACGAGCCGCTAAGATTTGTGCTTTTATTGGACGACCCACCAAAGCTAAGTCTCCTACCATATCCAATAACTTATGGCGAGCCATTTCGTTTGGATAATATAGTTCCAAATTATTCAGAATCCCTTTCTCTTTTGAAACACTCACTTTGGGTTTATCCAGCATAACTGCCAAATGATCCAACTCAGTTTCGGAATAATCACGGTCGGCAATCACAATAGCGTTTGATAAATCGCCGCCTTTTATTAAATCTGCATTGTATAATGCCTCTAATTCATGCACAAAACAGAAGGTACGACATTTGGCAAAATGGTCGTTAAACTGCTCTATATTGGTTAAATTGGCGTGCTGGCTACTTAAAAATTTTGAATTATAATCAACCATTGCCGTGAGGCGATAGTCATTTAAAGGCAATGCCGCCAACTCAACACCCCTATCAACATCCTTGAAACGTATCTCGGAAGGCAATTCAAAAAACTTACGGTTGGCATTTTGTTCTTCTAAACCCGTATCCAAAATAGCCTCCACAAATTTAATAGCACTTCCATCCATAATTGGGGGTTCGGGCCCGTCCAATTGAATCAAAACATTATCAACCTGACAGCCCACCATGGCTGCCAAAACGTGTTCAACCGTATTTATTCTGGCTCCGTTATGCTCAATTGTTGTTCCCCGAGAAGTATCAACTACATAATCCACATCAGCATCAGCTATTGGCTGACCTGGTAAGTCGATTCTTTGAAATTTATAACCATGATTGGGTGCTGCGGGTACAAAAGTCATATTGGCAACTACGCCAGTATGTAACCCCACGCCCGAAAGCGTAATTGCTTGTTTTATCGTATGCTGTTTGTTATTCATTTTCCTTTTTTAACGTACTTTCTACTTCTCTCAAACGCTGTTCTATTTTGGGTAAATTCTTATATAAAACCTGAGATTTTAAATTATCATGACTTAATTGTGCAGGTGAACCTGCCATTATTCTTCCTTCGTGTTTTACTGATTTTGTAATGCCCGACTGTGCCGTTACAATCGTCTTATTGGCAACGGTAATGTGTCCTGCCATGCCAACTTGTCCGCCAATCATGCAACTTTCTCCTACTTTTGAAGAGCCTGAAATGCCCGTCAGAGCCGCTATGACCGTATTTTTGCCGATTTCTACATTATGAGCAATTTGTACTAAATTATCAATTTTTACGCCTTCTCTCAGAATCGTTGAACCCATCGTAGCTCTATCAACGGTGGTGTTTGCTCCTATACTTACGTTGTTTTCCAAGATAACATTGCCTAATTGTGGAATAGTGGCAAATGTACCGTCTGCCTGTGGGGCAAAACCAAAACCATCCGCCCCGATAACGGCATTTCCATGAATGGTGCAACAGTCGCCAATGATGGTATTATGATAAATAATTGCTCCTGAATAAATTGTGCAGTTTTTACCAATAGTACAAGAATCAGAAATTGATACGTTAGGATAGATTTTGGTATTATCGCCGATGCTGCATTGACTACCTATGTAAGCGAATGCGCCGATATAAACATCTTTGCCAATGGTGGCAGTTTCATGGATAAAAGAAGGTTGTTCGATACCTTTTTTGTTTTGAGCTAACAGTTTTTGATATTCTTGAAGCAAAACAGTGAAAGAAGCGTAAGCATTATCTACTAAAATAAGTGTGGTTGAATACTCTTTTTTAGGTTCAAAAGATTTATCAACGATTACTGCTGATGACTTAGTAGAGTATAGATATTGCTCATATTTGAGATTTGCCAGAAAAGAAATACAGCCTTCTGAGCCTTCTTCAATTTTGGCTAATTGGCTTACTTTCAAAGATTTATCACCTTTGATTTCGCCATTCAGCATAAGAGCAATCTGTTCTACGGTAAATTCCATTTTGGTCAGTTGTTGGATATTGGATATTGGTAAGTAATAAATAGTTGTTAGCATTTGTTGATTAGCAAGCAGTGAACAAAGAACAAGTGAAATCTCGACTTTTGTAATTAATAGCGGTATGCCGCCCTACTGTTAACTATTCAAAATAACTAATAACCAATATTTAATAACCAATAACCAATAACTAATTTAGCTCTGCAAATATACGTCCTTTGCCCAACAAATATAATATTTTTTCACGATGTTGCTTAAGGCTTTTATCGTAGGCAGGTCGGAGGCTTCGGCAATATCAACTACTTTTTTATTCTTGGTTAAAATGTTAATTGCTTGTTTTTCTGATAAATAAGCCTCATTTGTTATAGAACCTTGTACCACGAAATAGGATAAATTTTCTTCATTTACGCCCTCCTGTGCTAAAAAATCTTTTTGAATTTTTTCAAGAAATGATACTTCAAAAGGCTGGTCGGAAATCATAATTTTGTAGAGTTTTCTATCTAATAACTTTTGGCAAATGCTGGAAAGTAGATAATCAGAATGTTTTGTCCAAATCTTGATGCAAGCCCAAATGTCGTTATCATCCATTTTAGTGAATGCTTCTAAATAGGATTTATGTGCTTTAAAATCCTCAAAACTTACTTCATTATTTAGAAAAATTCCTAAGTAATCAGGAGTAAAAACTTCTATATCAGTTTTAATTAATTCTCTGGCTCGGCGAATAATTTGCGTCAGCATAGCCTCGGCACTGATAGAAGTTTTGTGTAAATAAACCTGCCAATACATCAATCTGCGGGCGGTCAGGAAGTTTTCTACCGAATAAATTCCCTTCTGTTCTACTACTAATTGATTATCTACAACATCCAACATTTTCAAGATTCTCTCTGCCCCAATGAAACCTTCTTTTACGCCTGTAAAAAAACTATCACGGTTTAGATAATCCATTCTATCAACATCTAATTGACTGGAAATGAGTTGGTTGAAGAAATTTCGGTGATATTCTCCCGTAAACATTTTTACTGCCAATGTCAGTTTTCCGTTAAATTGATGATTCAATTCTTTCATCAATAAAAAAGAAATATGTTCGTGCGGGACGTGGCTTAAAATGAGATGTTCTAAAACGTGTGAAAAAGGGCCATGTCCAATATCGTGGAGGAGAATAGCAATTTGAGCCGCTTCACATTCTTCATCCGAAATATGGTGTCCTTTATTTTTTAATGAACTCAATGCCTCATTCATCAAGTGCATTGCCCCAAGTGCATGATGGAAACGTGTATGCAAAGCCCCAGGATAGACCAGCTCTGCCATACCCAACTGTTTAATACGTCTAAGTCGTTGAAAATAAGGGTGTTCTATTAAATCAAAAATTAATTCGGAGGTTATATTGATAAACCCATAGACAGGGTCGTTGATAATTTTGCGTTTGTTCATGTGTTGTGTAATTTCAAATAAAATTACGGTTAAACTCATTAAAAACAAAAACGCTGATTTAACTTTGAGAATTATTCAACCATAACAAACGACAAAATGAATTTTACAGAATTGACGGAAAAAATTAAAAACCTTGCCGCTGCCAAAGGTGGCGTGGGTTCTTCAATCAAATTTGCCACGGATGGAGGCAATATTCATATCAGTGCCGATGGGCAAGTGAATAATTCTGATGATGCTTCGGATTGTACAATTGCCGTGAGCCAGAGTGACTTGCAAGGTTTAATGTCGGGCGATTTGAATCCAATGACTGCCTTTATGTTTGGTAAACTCAAAATCACGGGCGATATGAGCGTTGCTATGAAATTGCAATCATTATTCTAAATGAGCATTTCAAAAAGCAATATTTTAATCATTGATGACGAAGAAAAACTCCGTAGTCTTTTGGCTCGAATTTTAGATTTGGAGGGCTATCAAATTTTTGAAGCCCCCAATGCTAAAACGGCCATGAGAATATTGGAAAAATCTGATATTCAGTTAGTTATCAGTGATGTGAAATTGCCAGATGCCAATGGTGTTGAACTTACTGGCATTATTAAAAGAGATTTTCCTTTGGTTGAAATTATCGTGCTGACGGCTTACGGAACAATTGCCGATGGTGTGCGGGCCATCAAAAATGGTGCTTTTGACTACATTACAAAGGGAGATGATAACGACAAAATTATTCCTTTGGTAAGCCGAGCTACAGAGAAAGCAACACTTCAACAAAGGCTTTTTGCCTTGGAAAAAAAGATAAATCAGGCTTATAATTTTGACCAAATTTTGGGTAATTCCAAACCTCTTCAAGCCGCCAAAGAACTTTCCCAAAAAGTTGCCCCAACCGATACCACCGTACTTTTGACGGGTGAAACAGGTACGGGTAAGGAGGTTTTTGCCCAAGCGATTCATTACGCAAGTTTGAGGAAATCTGGAAATTTTGTGGCAGTAAATTGTAGTGCATTTTCCAGAGAAATATTAGAAAGTGAGGTTTTTGGGCATAAAGCTGGCTCTTTTACGGGTGCAACTAAGGATAAAAAAGGCTTGGTTGAAGAGGCAGATGGTGGTACATTGTTCTTAGATGAAATTGGAGAAATGAATCTTGATTTACAAGCAAAATTGCTCAGATTCATCGAAACAAGCACTTTTATTAAAGTTGGTGATGTGAAAACCAGTAAAGTAAGTGTCAGAATTATAGCCGCCACTAATCGAGATTTAGAAAAAGAATCCGCCGAAGGGCATTTTAGATTAGACCTGTTTTATCGCCTTTCAGTTTTTCAAATAAAATTGCCTTCCTTGAATGAAAGAGTAAAAGATATTCCGATTTTGGCGAATGATTTTATGCAAAATTTTGCCTTGAAAACGAATAAAAAAATATTAGGAATGAGCGATGATTTTTTAGATAAACTAAGCAACCATCATTGGAAAGGCAATATAAGAGAACTAAAAAATGTGATGGAAAGAGCCGTAATCATGGCAGATAATCAAACGGAACTGACTACCGATAATTTGCCTTTTGATATTCAATTTTCCTTAAACAATACGGCACAATCCAACAGCTTATTCGATTTAGCCAGTGTTGAAAAGCAACATATTCAAAAGATTTTATTGTTGACCAAAGGCAATAAAACTGAAAGTAGTCGATTGTTGGGCATTGGTCTAACTACGCTATATCGCAAAATTGAGGAATATAATATCAGTTGATTTACGGAAGGCTTCGTTTTGAACTAAGCCTTCCGTTTTTACCCTTCCAAAATGAAAATACCCTTCCAAAATGGAAGGGTTTTTTTTTGCCTGAAAATTAAATAAAATAATTTTAAGTAATATAAATAATTGATTTTCAAGATATTAACTATTAAATATAAACTGTCAACTATCAACTGGAATAGCTTTTGGAATATAGCAATCACAACAAAAAAATAAACCAATGCTCACAATCATTCTTTTACTCGCTGGCGTTATTTGTTTCGCTTTTTTTAATAAAACAATTGATTTTTTTGATCACATTTAAAATTTCAAGACCATGATGATTGCCCTTTTTGTCTTATCAATTGCCGTTTTTGGCTATTTATGTTACGTGCTTTTAAAGCCAGAAAAATTTTAAACTAATTGATAATGGATAGTTGATAATTGATAATGAAAATAAAAAAAATATCTATCAATTGTCGGTTATACATTGTCAATTATTCACTATCAATTATCAATTAAAATAATGAATACCGAACTATTAGGAATTATTTTCACTTTCGCACTCACGATTGCCTTTGCAATCCCTCTGGGTAAATACATAGCGAGAGTCTATGCGGGAGAACGTACCTTACTCGACCCCATTTTCAATCCCATCGAAAAACTTTTCTTCCGTTTTTCTGGAATTGACGTTAGCCAAGAAATGACTTGGCAACAAAGTTTGAAAGCCCTTTTGAGTATCAATTTACTCTGGTTTTTCTGGGCAATGTTTGTGCTGATGAACCAAGGATGGTTGCCTTGGAATCCCGATGGAAACCCCTCAATGTCGGCAGATTTGGCTTTTAATACTGCCATTTCATTTGTATCAAATACCAACTTGCAGCATTATTCGGGCGAAACTGGAGCATCTTATTTGAGCCAGATTGTGGGCTTAATGTTCTTTCAGTTTGTTTCCGCAGGTACGGGTATGGCAATTTGTGCGGTGGTTTTTAAGGCAATGAAACCTAATTTGACTGCCACTGTATCAGGGCTTTCAGGAGTAGGACTTGGTAATTTTTATAATTACTTTCTCAAATCTTGCACTCGTATTTTATTGCCGCTTTCCTTAGTTGTGGGTTTAATTGTTTTATACAACGGAACGCCCATGAATATTGAGGGAAAAGCTAATTTTATTTCCATGCAGGGCGATACCGTACAGGTTTCTCGTGGACCAGCGGCGGCAATGATTGGTATTAAACAAATCGGTACAAATGGTGGTGGATATTTTGGCGTAAACTCTGCCCACCCGCTCGAAAACCCTAATTATTTGACCAATATAGTAGAGGTGGGAAGTATTTTATTGATACCCATTGCCATGATTTTTGCCTTGGGATATTACCTAAACCGCAAGAAATTAGCGTGGACAATCTTCGGCGTAATGACATTGGGATTTTTGCTATTTTTACTGCCCTCTGTTTATTTAGAAATGAAGGGGAATCCCGCCATTTCGCACATGGGAATCACCCAAAATTTGGGAAGTATAGAAGGTAAAGAAGTCCGTTTTGGACCAGCCGCATCAGCTTACTGGGGAATTGCCACCACGGTAACATCCAACGGTTCGGTCAATGCGATGCACGATAGTTTTACGCCATTGACGGGAATGTTTGCTCTTTTGGGTATGATGGTAAATGCGTTCTATGGCGGTGTGGGCGTAGGTTTTCTCAATTTTTACATCTTTATCATCATTGCTGTTTTCATATCAGGCTTGATGGTGGGACGAACGCCTGAGTTTATGGGTAAGAAAATTGAAGCTCGTGAAATGAAAATTGCCACGATAATTGCCCTGTTGCATCCGCTTATGATTTTGGCAGGAACAGCCCTTTCTTCCTACGTTTTTGTGGGACAGCCAGATATTGGTTGGTTGAATAATCCAGGTTTTCACGGATTCTCAGAAATGCTTTACGAATACACTTCATCGGCAGCAAACAATGGTTCGGGCTTTGAAGGCTTGGGTGATAATACCGTTTGGTGGAACGTAACCTGTGGAGTTGTGATGATTATTAGTCGTTTTTTACCGATAATTGGACCAGTTGCTATTGCGGGTATTTTGGCGAATAAGAAATTTATTCCTGAAAGTGCGGGAACGCTTAAAACCGATACAGCAACATTTGGATTAATGATTTTTGCCGTAATATTTATTTTGGCTGCCCTATCATTTTTCCCAGCCTTGACGCTTGGACCGATTTCGGAATATTTTACGATAAAATAGTTTAATAGTATGATTATTAGGTAGTTAATGATATTTTATTGCTGATAAATATCAAAATATCTTCCAAGGAAACGAATTGAAAAGGCTCTGCGGTTTCATTTTCTCCAATATGGCGATGAAATGGGAACGTTGGGAAATTAGGGAAATGGGGTGTATTATCCCAACGATAAAGCGTCTGATTTTGGGTATTCATCCATTGATAACTGTACTTAAATCTTTGGGGTTGTTTACATTGATAAACGACCAACCGAGAATTATCAACGAAAATGATTTGACAGCGTTCTATTTCTTTTAGCCCAGTTACACCTTCAGTACTGGTACTGAAATCAAGAATAATAGCGGAAAAAATTTCAATAATATCAGTAAAGGACGATTCATTCATAGATTGACACGTAGTAGTTTTTGAGAATAAATTTCGATAAAATCAATAGAATCTTCCCAATTATTATCATCGTCTTCTTTTTCGAAGATGCCAAATTGAGACAATATTGGGTCAGTTTTATCAATTATACGGGTACGAAATTCATTAAACTTCATACCATATTTTTTCTCAAAGCTATTAATCTGATTTTGGTAGAAAGCAATTTTTTGTAAAGTAGCATCTCTTAATTGATGTTTGCTAAAATCAAAAACACTCCGAAAACCAAGTCCATGAGCGAGGTCTTCCATTGCTTTGTATGTTTCGATATTATTAACTGTCATTTGCATTAACGTTTTTTTTCAAAATTACACAAAAAAATGAAAAATCAATCAAATACTTTATTTCAAAAAGAGCTGGTTTCAGAAGCCTTAAAAGCCTCTTTTGTGAAATTAAATCCAAAAATAATGTTCCGAAACCCCGTAATGTTTACGGTTGAATTAGGAACAATTGTAATGCTTTTTGTAACTATTTTTAGTTTGAAAGATAGCTCACAAGGCTCATTTGGTTACAATTTAGCCGTTTTTATTGTACTTTTCTTAACATTATTATTTGCCAATTTTGCCGAAGCTATCGCCGAAGCTCGTGGAAAAGCCCAAGCGGATTCATTACGCAAAACCCGTCAAGATACACCCGCAAAAGTTATCAGAACGGTTGGTAATATGTACCTCAATGAAGTACAAATTATTAGCTCTTCGGAATTGAAAAAAGGCGATGTTTTTGTTTGTGATGCGGGAGATATTATTCCAACTGATGGTGAAATTATTGAAGGCTTAGCCACCATTGACGAATCCGCAATTACGGGTGAATCTGCCCCAGTAATTCGGGAATCGGGCGGTGATAAATCATCGGTAACGGGTGGAACAAAGGTGCTTTCTGATAAAATTAAGGTAATCGTAACTACTGAACCTGGCGAGAGCTTTTTGGATAAAATGATTGCTTTGGTTGAAGGAGCTTCACGCCAAAAAACACCCAACGAAATCGCTTTGACAATCTTGTTGGCTGGCTTCACGCTGATATTCGTAATTGTGTGCGTTACGCTCAAACCCTTTGCGGATTATGCCCATACACCCATTACCATTGCCGCTTTTATTTCACTGTTCGTGTGTTTGATTCCAACCACTATTGGCGGACTTTTATCCGCCATCGGTATTGCAGGTATGGACAGAGCTTTGCGAGCAAATGTTATCACAAAGTCGGGGAAAGCCGTTGAAACTGCGGGTGATATTGACGTATTATTATTGGATAAAACGGGAACAATTACCATCGGAAATAGAAAGGCAACTAACTTTTATGCTGCTCA
>JANPGQ010000143.1:0-6810 GCA_031423975.1 Cytophagales bacterium
GGTCGCAAAAAAATCAAGAAATTCCGAAACTCGCTACGCTCAAACAGCGGAATTTCGGGTCAGACTCCGAAAGAATCCGAAATTTCAAAAGTGTATGTATAAAAAACTAATGAAAAGGAAATATACCTTACAAACTCATTAAAAACAAAAAACCTCACATCTGATAGATGTAAGGTTTAGTTGTACCCGGAGCCGGAGTCGAACCGGCATGCCAATGAAGACACTGGTGTTTGAGACCAGCGCGTCTACCAATTCCGCCATCCGGGCTTTTGGTTCGTCTCAAACTTAATACAAAGATAGTCGATAGAAATGGACTACACAACCGCAAGTTTTAAAAAAATCAAAGAAAAATTTGGCTCAATGCGTAAAGTTCTGAATATGAATGAGTTTGAACAAAAAGTTTTTTTATTCATAACGCAATGATTCGATTGGGTCGAGCTTTGAGGCTTTGTAGGCTGGGTAAATACCTGAAAATAGACCAACTGCTACGCAAACCGTTATTCCCAATGACATCCAAGCCCAAGGAATAATAAAATCTGACGAACCGCCTAATAATAAACCTGCGAATATATTTCCGATGGCAATTGCCATAACTATTCCTCCAATTCCACCCAAAAGGCAAATTACGATGGCTTCTATCAAAAACTGAGAACGTATTAAAAAAGGTGTTGCCCCTAATGATTTACGTATTCCGATTTCTTGGGTTCGTTCTGTTACAGACACTAACATAATATTCATCAGTGCGATGGCTGCTCCTAATAAAGTGATGAAACCGATACCGAAACCTGCCATTTTTAAAATGTCAGTGATACTTTCTGATTGTTTTGCCAAGGAATCTGAGCGTTCTATTGAAAAGGAATCAGGCATTCCGATTTCATCTTGACGAACTACTCTCATCACACCACGGGCTTCTTCAATTGTGTTTTCAATATCAGTAATATTAGGAACGGAAGTAACAATATCAAAGGTTAATGTACGGTCAGCCGCTAATTTTCTGCCTGTTTCTAAAGGGACAAAAACAGTTCTGTCGTCTCCTCCGCCCATCATGCTTCCTTTTTTCTCCAAAATACCAACCACTTTCATTTTTTGACCTAATACTGTAATTTCTTTATCAAGGGGATTAATATTTTTATCAAATATTTGACTAATAACATCTACGCCAATAATACAAATGTTTGTACCCACTTCTAAATCACTTTTGGAAAACTCTCTTCCTTTGTCAATTTTGAAGCCTTTAATATTCAAATAATTTTCATCCATACCCATCACACGAGTATTTGGATTGGTTTGTTTTGATTGATATTTAATTTCTGCGTTGAAAGTAACGTTGATTTTAATACCGATTGTGGCAGATTTTCCAAATTTTTCCTTGTACAATTTTGCTTCACGGTAATCAATGGGCGGATAATTTTTTTCTTTTTCACCTTGCTTTCTAATTTTATAAATTTGACGGTTCCTAACGTCAAAAGCATTTGCCCCTAATCCTGCAAAGCTATTATTTACTGAACTTTGAATACCATCAACCACAGTTAAACTACCCACTAAGGAAGTAATTCCGATGGCAATAATTAATGCCGTTAACACCGTTCTAAGCATATTTGCCCGAATGGAACGTAATCCTTCGTATATATTTTCTAATAGATTCATGGTTTTTGATTGCTCGTTTCTTGATGTTTGATGTTCTGAATGAAGTTTTGCACTATTTTTGTTTTAACTTCGTTTAATGTCAATAACGACATTTTTTGCTTAACAAATTTAGTTGAGTTTATCAAAAAAACTACTCCAATGAAAAGGCTAATATTTCCGTTTATCATATTTTTTATGCTCTCTGGGCGTTTGTGGGCATCCCAAATATTGATTCCGATGGATGATACCCAAAAAAACCACTTGAAATCTTATGGAATTGCCTATTGGATTTTGAAAACCCACGATATGGAAGTTGAGTGGCTTCTCAATTATCGGGGAGGTTCATTTATGTTTCCACAGGCACAAAAATTTGAAAATGAATTGACGATTAGAGGAGTGAGTTATCAAGTGATTTCTGAGGGAGAAGCCGCTCAAATAAGAGCGGAGGTTACGAGTCCAGATGCGAATATGGATGTTGTAAAACTTCAAAAACCTCCACGTGTGGCAGTCTATTCTCCAAAAACCGCACAACCTTGGGACGATGCTGTTACTTTGGCAATGACTTATGCTGAGATACCTTACGATTTAATTTTTGATGAGGAAGTAATGAATTCAAAATTACCTGAATATGATTGGCTACACCTTCACCACGAGGATTTTACAGGACAAATGGGTAAGTTTTGGAATCAAAGTTCGGCGGGTTGGTATCAGGCTCAATTACGTGAGGACAAAAAAAATGCAGCAAAATTTGGCTTTGAGAAAGTTTCAAAATTCAAATTGGCAGTTGCTAAAAAAATACGTGAGTTTGTGGCAGGTGGCGGCTATATGTTTGCTATGTGTACTGCAACGGATACTTATGATATTGCCTTGGCAGCCGATGGACTTGATATTGTGGATGCCTATTACGATGGTGACGGCTACGATGCGAGTGCTGATGCTAAATTAGACTTTGCTCAAACATTTGCTTTTCAAAATTTCAGCTTAGTTTTTCATCCACAAATTGTTGAATTTTCAAATATTGAGGCATATCCCAATGAATCTCGACCTGTTCAAGAGGAAAATGATTACTTTAATCTGTTTCAATTTTCAGCAAAATATGACCCCATTCCAACTATGCTGACTCAAAATCATGAGACTACTATTCATGGTTTTATGGGACAAACAACTTCATTCAAAAAACAAGTTTTGAAACCCGAAGTTACTATTTTGGGCGAAAATCGTTCATTGAATGAGGCTCGATATATTCATGGGACTTTTTTGAAGGGTTTTTGGAGTTTTTATTCAGGACACGACCCCGAAGATTATCGTCATTTGGTGGGCGAAGAACCAACAGATTTGAGTTTACATCCCAATTCACCAGGTTATCGTTTGATTTTGAATAATGTACTTTTCCCTGCGGCTAAGAAGAAAAAGCAAAAAACCTGATTTCGATGTTCGGGGTTCAATGTTTGATGTTCTGGCGTACCGCATTTGATATTCGATTTTTAGAATTTAATATTTCAAACAAAAGCCTTCCTAATGATTTAGGAAGGCTTTTGTTACTTAAATATCTTTTCAATTTGCCATTTTGTATTGGCATAAAATTTCATAAATCCTTTTGGAACAATAAAATCTTGCAACACTTTTTTAATATGCTCAGGGGAATTTGGGCTTGATAAAAACAATGATTTTGAAGCGAAATAACGGCTTTTTATGAAATTATCTCCATATTGAATTGAATTGGCTAACATCAAATAATATCGAGCAATATTTTTATTGATGATATTATGAAATTTGTAATCAAGTTCTCCGTCAATTCCTTGGTACATTCCAATTCTATTCATTAGAAATTCTGCATCTTGTTTGCCATCCGTAAAACTCATTCCACCATTATTTTTACGGTAAACTGACATTAATTCATTAATATAAAAGAACTTACCGTGTTTGCCTAATAAAATATATCTCGGAATATCCCCACTTTTTGATTCATGAAACCATTGTGGATATTCCTTCATAATGCCATTTCTGAACATCACCGCCGAAGTTGCCATGTACCAAATTTCATCTTCACCCACTAAGTCTTCTATAGTTGTTACCTGGCGTTGAGATTCATCGTTTACGGACATGTCAGGAGAAGAACCATCTTCAAAATGAATTAAAGCATTGTGAAAACAGGCAACAAAATCGGGATTATTATCTAAGAAATCTACTTGTTTTTGCAGTTTCAAGGGGTTTGTCCAATAATCATCTCCGTCCATAGCGGCAATGTATTTTCCTTTACAAACTGCCAAAGTAGCCAAAGTATTATTTTTTCCATATCCTCCCAAATTTTTAGCATGAAGCAATGGTTTAATAATATCAGGAAATTTTGATTGATATTCTTGGATGATTTGTGGAGTTGAATCAGGGGAAGCATCATCACCAACTATTACTTCGTATTGAAAATTGACTTCTTGGCAGAGGATACTATCAAGGGTCTGTCGAATAAATTTTTCGTGATTGTATGTATGGACAATGACACTGACTTTAATCATATTAAGGAATTAAGATAAGCCCAACGAGCATATCTAATAAGCAATTATAATTTTTTTTGTGCAAAAATAACTAATTTATCAATAGTTTCATCCCAAATATTCCAATTATGAGTTTGATTGGGATAGAAATTGTACTCGCTTTTTACTCGGGTGACTAATAAAGTTTGTCGGCAAAAGTCCGATTGGTCAAGGGGAACTGTTTCATCTTTTCCCCCAAAAAAGACAATGGTTGGCGGACTGGCAAAGTTAAATTTAAAAGCAGGACTATTGTCATAATATTCATCGGGTGAATCAGTGAAAGATTTTCCAATAAATTTTTGAACATCGGGTCCAATTAGTCCATTTCTCATGGAAGGAGCAACTAAATTCACGGGGGGAACTATTGCCCCAACTCCTTTGGCGAGTCTATCGTATTGTGTACTATTGGCGTAAAGCAAAGCTAAATGCCCTCCAGAACTGATGCCAATCAAATAAAAATTATCGGATGTAATACCTAAATCATTAGAATCTGATTTGAGTTTTTTCAAAATCGTGTTTATATCATCCAATTGTTGCTTGTAGGTAATCCCGACAAATGAAGTTAAGCGGTAGTTAGCATTTACAATAGCACAATTCACCCTCTTGTCAACAAAACTCTTCACAACTGAGTTTATGGCTGTTTTATCGCCAATTCTCCAAGCCCCAGGATGTAGCAAAACAATTACAGGATTACGAGTATTACGAGTAGAAGGAAGGTATAAATCATATTTTTGAAGTACATCTTTTCCATAAGAAATATCAAATTTTTCTTCATAAGCCAATTCTTTTCCAGTACCTGCCGCAAGATTAGATACTGGTACAATCAAATCTAAATCACTTTTGCAAGAGGAAAAGATAAATATAAATGTAAGGAAGTATAAATATTTCATTCGTAATGTGTAAATAATGGTTTTAATTTAAACGTAATTTAAAGAGAATAATGTACAAAATATCAATTTGAATAAGAATACTGAGTAGCTCTACTCAAATTTCATTCCAATCATACATACGCAAAAATGACCTGTAAGGACTATTTACAGGTCATTTTTGCGTATTTTTTGATTATCAACTACGCAAAAACTTCTTCTAATTGTTGAGGCTGAGGGAAATTTGGCGTTACTAATTCCTCTTCGGGTTTATAGATATAAGGCATCGGGAAGCCTCTTTCTTGAAAGGTAGCTTCGGCAATATTATTATATCTTAATTGAATGGACCAGCGAATGTTATTGGTAATATTATTTCCCGAACGGTGAATCAAAAAAGCGGAAAATATCAATAAATCTCCTGCTTTAAATTCCGTTTGAACGTATTTCTCTTCTGGTATTTCAGTTTGAATACTGCCTAAATACCCAGAAGTATCAGCTTTCATTAATCCATCTTTATGGCTGGCAGGAATAATTTGAAGTGAACCCAAATCTTCACCACAATCAACCAATGGAAACCAAAGCACCACACTATCCAAAGAACCTTGCCCTGTCCGCCAGTCTTGATGAGCTCCTAATTTCCAATGACTTCCTCCTTTTGAGAGGAAACGACTGTTAAATTGCATGGCCGGACGAACGGCAATTGTTGGAAATTCGTAGCCCAAATCCTTCAAAAGCGATAAAATCTTTTCATCAGTTCCCAAACGGTGCATCGAAATTAGGTGCTGTGTTTGCTTTCCAGTATTTACGAAAGCCGTAAAATCTTTCTCGAAAAACTCAAACATGGCTTGTTCAAATTCATCTCTATTATTAATATCAACGTCTTTTCCAAGAATTCTTTTTATCTGAACGGCAAATAATTGACGAGCATCTTGGTAGATTTCTTGAAGTACATCTTGATTAAAAAAGTTTTTAATAATCAGGAATCCGTCTTTATTGAATTGTTCTTTTGAATATTTGATTGTCATAAACGTAAATGTTTTAATTGTCTGTAAATGTAATCAACAATGAAAACAGAATAAATGATAAAAATCAGGCACAAACATTATTTATCCCATTTTGCATACGCAAAGCCCGAAGCACCGAATCCGTTTCCATTATGCAACAAAAATTTATCCCCATTATGTTCATAATAATGAGCATAATTTACCATTTCATAATCAAAATCAGCTTTGTTTTCAGATTTTGCAATCCCTACTAAATCATCTTTACGCTCCCAAGCGATTCCATCCTTAGATTCGGCATAACCCATTCGATAACTTTGGTCACGATTAGTACGATAGTCTAAGGAATTGCGATAGGAGTAATACATTTTGTAAATATCTCCGTCTTTAAACACACTCGGGCGACCCACTGCGTGCAGAAAATCATCAAAAGGCAAGGCTACATCACCCGTGGGGGTCCAATTAATTCCGTCTTTTGATTCAGCATAACGACAGTCATAAAATGGTTCTGGATAACCGTGAATATACTCACATTTTTGTCCTGAAATATACCACATTCGCCAAACGCCATTTTCAAACATAACGGAAGGTTGAGCTGCCCAAATTGGATTGTGAATCGACCTATCCATAATGGGTCCTTTAAACATTTTTTTGAAAGTCAAACCACCATCAGAACTTACTGAAAGCCCCATCGAAAGACGATAAGAGTTATGTGTTCTATTCCAACCTGTGTAATAGAGCCAAATATCACCATTGGGCATATCCACAAACCATGCGGGCATTGCA
>JANPGQ010000144.1:0-11262 GCA_031423975.1 Cytophagales bacterium
TGGGAAGCTAATGGTTTCCAAAAAGAAGAAGAATTTGCTCGTGCAATCGCCTTGGCATTGTTTGATTATCTCCGTAAATCTCGCTCAAATGGCTGGGTGATTTCGCTTTCGGGTGGGGCGGATTCTTCGGCAATTACGGCACTTTGTTATTTGGCTATTGAGTTGTGTGTAAGTGAGTTAGGCTTAGATGGTTTCAAAAAGAAATTTGCTTATATCAAGTCCATCCAAACTTGTAATAATGTCAAAGAAATATCAGCGGCTTTGATTACCAACGTGTATCAAGGTACGCAAAATAGTTCTTCGGCTACTCGTCATTCGGCTACTTCTTTGGCGGCAGATTTGAACACTACTTTCTATGATATTGACATCAACGGATTAGTAGAAACCTACAAAGGATTGATTCAAGGGGCAATTGGACGAGAATTATCTTGGGCAACTGATGATATTGCTCTGCAAAATATTCAAGCGAGGGTCAGAAGCCCAAGTGCGTGGTTATTGGCAAATATCAACAACGCCCTGTTGCTTTCAACCTCCAACCGTTCGGAAGCCTCGGTAGGTTATGCCACTATGGACGGCGATACTTCTGGTTCTATTTCGCCCATTGCGGGAATTGATAAGCATTGGTTACGCCATTGGTTGCGTTGGTTAGAGAATGTTGGTTTGGGTGGAATACTCAAAATTGCGGGATTAAATGCCATGAATAATTTGCAACCCACTGCCGAACTTCGACCATTGGAAGCCAAGCAAATTGACGAAGAAGATTTAATGCCTTACGATTTGTTGAATGCGATAGAAACAGTAGCTATCCGTGATAAAAAATCTCCAAAAGACTGTTTGCAAGTTATGGAGATGGAATTTGAAGGCATTTATGACCGTGAGAAAATCGTAACATCCATCGAAAGATTCTTCAAACTCTTTGCCCGAAACCAATGGAAAAGAGAAAGATACGCCCCTGCCTTCCACTTGGACGACCGTAATCTCGACCCCAAAACATGGTTAAGATTCCCGATTTTGTCAGGCGGTTTTGAATACGAATTAGCCGAAATGCGAGAATACGTAGAAAGTGATGGAAAAGGTAAACGCAAGGGTAGAATTGGGTTTTAAGAAAGTTTAAAGGAAACAATAAAAGGGTAGTTTAGAATGACTTGGAAGCATTTTAAACTATCCTTCTTTTTATTAGGAAATAATCTTAAAACCCTCTATCCATGAAAATAATCTCCCCAAAACAAACCCAACAATTAGACGCTTTCACGATTGAAAATGAGCCTATTGCTTCCATTGATTTGATGGAACGGGCGGCACAGGCTTTTACCAATTGGCTGAGGGCAAAATATAATCCTGCGGATAAAAAAATCAAAATCTTTTGTGGCTTAGGAAATAATGGTGGCGACGGCTTAGCCATTGCCCGACAACTCATCAATCTAAATTATGATATTGAGGTATTTGTCCTGAAATATTCCGATAAAATGAGTGATGATTTCCAAATAAACCTACGTCATTTACAGGATGTTTTGAAAATTCAATATATTGATAATCAGAATTTTAAAATAAATTTTACTGAAAATTCTTTAATCATTGATGCCATTTTAGGGTCAGGTTTGAGTCGCCCAACGGAAGGATTGATTCAAGATATTATTCTACAAATTAATCAATCCAAAACTCCCATTATTTCAGTTGATATTGCCTCGGGTTTATTTGCAGATTCGCCTAATTCTGAAGGAGATATTATCGTAAAGCCTGATATTACACTCACTTTTCAAATGCCAAAATTGGCATTTATGTTGCCTAAAAATGAGGATGTTGTAGGAGATTTTGAGGTCTTGGATATTGGTTTAAATCAAACATTTGTAGAAAACATTGACACTAAATATTTCTATACTGATGATGCCACAGATTTGATAAAAGACCGTCCAAAATTCTCTCACAAAGGCACATTCGGACACGCCTTATTTATAGGAGGTATGCAGGGAATGATGGGGGCAGCCGTGCTTGCTTCAAGGGCTTGTATGCGGTCGGGCGTAGGGAAATTGACGGCTCACATTCCTCGTTGTGGCACTGAAATTATGCAGATTTCGCTTCCCGAAGCCCTAATTTGGGAGGCGGCCGATAAGTCATTTATAAATACTGAAATTTGGCACGCAGAAACGCTTAAAATGTTTTCAGCCATCGGCATTGGTCCTGCTTTGGGCGTGGATGGCAAAACGTTGATAAGTCTCGAAAAACTATTTACTGTCTGCGAAAATGCTAAAATGCCGATGGTCTTGGATGCCGATGTTTTCAACAATCTTGCCACCAGCAAAGGGAGAGCCGTCATTAAGAAAATTCCTAAAAATAGTGTGCTGACTCCCCACCCAAAAGAATTCCAAAAATTGATTGGCAAACCCTGGAAAGATGATTTTGAAAAGTTGAATTTTTTATCTCAATTTGCTGTAAATCATGAAGTTATTGTTTGCCTCAAAGGAGCAAATACTGCCATTGCACTGCCCGATGGTACTATTCATTTCAACTCAACTGGCAATTCTGGTATGGCAAAGGCGGGTACTGGTGATGTGCTTACGGGAATAATTTTGGCATTATTAGCACAAGGATATTCGCCCACAGATGCCGCAATTTTAGGGGTTTATGAACACGGTTTGGCAGGTGATAAAGCCGCTGAAAAGCGTGGGCAAACAGCTATGTTGGCCAGTGATTTAGTGGAGGAAATTCGGTTTTGATGTTATTCTCACTAAATTTGTCATAAGGTCTTTCTTTCAAATCTGTTTACCTTAAATTTCAATATATTTTTCTTTATGTCTAATAAAATCAACACAAT
Source organism: Cytophagales bacterium (assembly GCA_031423975.1). GTDB lineage: Bacteria > Bacteroidota > Bacteroidia > Cytophagales > Spirosomataceae > Arcicella. The sequence goes on from JANPGQ010000144.1 coordinate 2,813, forward strand.
AATTTTTGATTTAGGTGGAGTCCTCATCGACTGGAATCCATTGTATGTTTTCAACGATTTGATTCCCGATGAACAACGCCGTCAGGAATTTTTTGATACCGTTTGCCCCTCCCATTGGAACGAACAGCAAGATGCAGGAACGCTCATTGAAGTGGCTACCAACGAAAGAATTGCGATGTTTCCCGATTGGGAAAATGAAATTCGGGCATATTATGGCAGATGGGTCGAAATGCTGGGCGATGCGAATCATGGCACTGTCGAAATCTTAAAAAACCTCATTAATTCGCCTGATTATAGGGTTTATGCCCTCACCAACTGGTCGGCAGAGACTTTCCCCGTTGCCAAATCTATCGAAAGATTCCAGTTTTTGCATTGGTTTGAAGGCATTTTAGTTTCGGGCGAAGAGTATTTATTAAAACCCCAACCCGAAATCTACGAAGCCATTTTATCCCGCTACGATATTGATAGAACAAAGGCGGTTTTCATTGATGATAATTACAAAAACGTAGTGGGTTCAGAGGCGGTGGGATTAAAAGCCATCCATTTTACCACGCCAGAATTATTAGCGGAAGAATTAAAAAATATAGGGGTTAGGTTTTAAAACCACTCTGTCCCTAACATTTAAAAGGTTGGTTCTATTGTACTCACCAAACTATCAATAGCGAGGGAATTAATCGCAGCGTCGACCCGCTCCCTGTCTATTGATAGTTTGGTGGATTAGATTTAAGTATAACTTTACCAACCATTTTACCTAATCCCTAAAACCTCATAAAAATGCTTTTAGCCATAGACATCGGCAACACTGACATCGTTTTTGGAATCAATGACTCCGTTTCTTGGATTCATCAATTCCGTATTTCCTCCTCTCTCTCAAACCGTGCTGCCGACTATGAGGCTCAATTACGGATTCGTTTCTTAGAAAACAACCTCAAAATCAGCGATATAACCAAAGCTATCATCAGTTGCGTTGTTCCCGACCAAAAGGCTGTTTTGAAAGAAATGGTACAAGAAATGTTCGGACTCGACCCTGTGATGGTAGGCGTGGAAATGTACGATAAATTGAAAATGGAGATTTTGAGTCCTTACGAAATTGGAACGGATTTGGTCTGCAATGCCACTTACGCCTATTATACCTACAAATGCACCTGCGTAATTGTGGATTTTGGTACGGCTCTTACTTTTACGGTGGTTTCGAGAGATGGCAAAATCATGGGTGTTTCCATTGCCCCAGGACTAAAAACTGCCGTAAAATCTTTGTTTTCCAATACCGCCCAATTGCCCGAAGTACCTTTGCAAATGCCCGATTCTGCCATTGGCAAAAATACTGTTCACGCCATTCAAGCGGGTATTTTGTGGGGATACGTAGGCATGGTACGTGAGATGATTTTTCAGATAAAAAAGGAAGTAGGTCAAGACTGTTTAGTATTGGCAACGGGTGGACTTTCGTCTATCCTCACTCCTCTTCAAAATGATTTTGACGAAGTAGATAAAATGCTGACCCTGAATGGATTGAAGATTATTTCTAAATTGGTTTAAGTTAAATTTCATAAACCCATAAAGCCATGCAATCAAAAGCAGAAAATGTAGAAACCTACCTTTCGGAATTGGTAGAAGAAAGGAAATTACCCATGCAAAAACTTAGAAAAGCAATTTTGGATAATTTGCCCGAAGGTTTTTCCGAGACCATGAGTTATGGAATGATTGGCTACGTGGTGCCACATTCTATCTATCCGAGTGGCTATCATTGTACCCCAAAACTACCTTTGCCCTTCATCAATATCGCTTCTCAAAAGAATTATATTTCGATGTATCACATGGGAATATACGCTGATAAAAATATGTATGAGTGGTTTTGTGAAGAATTTGCTAAAGTTTCCAAGACAAAGTTAGATATTGGAAAAGGCTGTATTCGATTCAAAAATATGGACCAAATTCCTTTTGAATTATTGGGAGAATTTGCCAGTAAAATTAGCGTGGAACAGTATATTGCTTATTATGAAGAAAATTTTAAAAAATAAGGTTCAACTATGATTTTTGACCTTTTGGGTCTTTTGACCAACAAAGGCAGAATCATTATAAAGCAACAGCGACAAATTTTTAATGAGTTTAAATGGAAGATAGAAATTTTAAACCGTTTCCAGTTTTGAAAACAGAAAGGCTGACATTAAGACAACTTGTCGGTACTGACGCTAATGAAATATTTGCTCTGCGTTCAAACGGCAACGTAAACAAATATCTTGACAGAAAACCAAGTAAATCAATTGATGACGCAAAGACTTTTATACAGACTATTAATGAAAATATCCAAAGGAACAATTCAATTTATTGGGCAATTACCTTGAACGGTGTTGACAAACTAATTGGAACAATATGTTTATTTGACTTTTCGGAAGACAATTTAAAGGCAGAAATTGGATATGAATTATTACCCGACTTTCAGGGAAAAGGAATAATGCAGGAAGCGACCTTGAAAGTAATTGACTTTGGAAGTCAACATATCAGACTAAACTCAATAGAAGCAAACACCCATTTTGAAAACCAAAGTTCAACAAGACTTTTGGAGAAATTTAATTTTAAAGTACATAGTGTTGATGATAACAACTTAATGATATTTAAATTGACATTTAATAGCTAAAAAAGAAGAACAAACTGTCAACATAGATGCTTGGCATTATTGGGGCAGAATAATATTTCGCCCTTGTTTGTATCATAGAAATCAAAGGTGAAAAATATATTTGTGCAACTATAATCCCTTCTAATCAACAAACCTCATGAATCCAAAAGTTGATTTTTATTTCAGTAAATCCCAAAAATGGCAGGCGGAATTAGAGCAATTGAGAGTAATTATTCTTGATTGTGGGCTGACCGAAGAGTTGAAGTGGGGTGTTCCTTGCTATACTTTTCAGCAAAACAACATCCTCTTAATCCACGAGTTTAAAGAATATTGTGCGATGCTGTTTATGAAAGGTGCTTTGCTGAATGATACCTATAACATTTTAATTCAACAAACGGAGAATGTGCAAGCCGCAAGACAGATTCGGTTTACCAATGTTCGAGAAATTATTGAGATGGAAGCCACACTAAAAGCCTACATTTATGAAGCCCTTGAGTTAGAAAAAGCGGGCTTGAAAGTGGAATTAAAAAAAACTACTGAATTTGCAATGCCCGAAGAATTCAAGCAAAAATTAGATGAATTTCCAGCTTTGAAAACGGCTTTTGAAACATTGACACCAGGAAGGCAGAGAGGATATTTATTACACTTCTCCCAACCCAAACAAGCTAAAACTCGAGAAGCAAGGATTGAAAAATGTATGCCACTGATTCTTGCTGGAAAGGGTTGGAATGAGAGCTAAATCATTTCTCCGAAAACTCCATCTTTACACTTCCATCGGCATTTTTTATTACCTTCATATATTTCTTTTCTTTCTCCTCAAATTTAGGAAAAATAGGAAATGTGGAAGCTATTGCTGTTTTGGTTTCCAAAAGAGAGTTTTCGTCAAATAACTGACTATCAACCCCTTGTCCTTCCGAAATCACTTTAATAACTACATTGCCAGTTCCAGAACTTAACATTCCTAAATCTTTGGCGGCGGCATAAGAAAGGTCGATTAATCGGTCTTTGGCGTGTGGACCTCGGTCGTTTACACGCACGATGGTTTTCAAGCCGTTTGTCTTATTGGTGATTTCCAGTAATGTTCCGAAGGGATGAAATCTGTGAGCAGCAGTGTGTTCTTTGGCTCGGTAGGTTTGCCCGCTTGAAGTACGTCTGCCTTCAAATTTGTGAGCGTAAAATGATGCTTTTCCTATGGTGACTTTTTCGTCTGGTAATGTATTTGTAAGGAAATTAATAGCAAAACAAAGCGTAACACATAAACTTTTTAGAATCATAATTGATGGGAATAATGTACTAAGTATTTGGTACTATGCATTAAGTAAATGATTCATAATCAAATCATTACAATCAACAATTAACACTTAATCTATATCCTCTTTTGTGAAAAAATAATACAATTTCCGACATTTGAAATACCTTAAATTGCTTACCCAAAATGAGTTTATCTATACTGATGTAGGTTAATAAAATAGTGATCTTTAAAAATTTCTATCTTACATATCTTCCCTACATGGTTGCAAAATTACCCACAAATGACAGAAAATCCAAATTTTAGATTTTTGTAGTGATTATCCCTACCTTTATAGGTAATACTTTTTAACGTATTTATAATCTTTTTATTTGATGAAATATATCCTCCTCATAATATTATCAATTGCATTTATCCAGTGCAAAAACCCCAAAACAATGGATGTTGAAAACATAAAAATTCATGCCCCAAGACTAAAACCTAATCAAGATTTGAAGCAAGAAATTGAGGCTTTTGTTAAAAAGGAAAATATAGAAGCGGGTTGGATTATGACTTGCGTAGGCAGTTTGACACAGGCAAATTTGCGGTACGCCAATCAACCCGAAGGCACAAAAAGTAAGGGGCATTTCGAGATTGTGAGCCTTGTGGGTACAGTCAGCGTGAATGGTTCACACGTTCATCTGAGTATTTCTGATAGCTTGGGCGCAACAAAAGGTGGGCATTTATTGAATGAAAATCTCATTTATACCACTGCCGAAATCGTGATTGGCGAAAGCAAAAATCATATTTTTACTCGTGAAAAAGATGGTTCAACCCCTTGGGAGGAATTGCAGGTTAAAACTAAGCAATAAACCAACAAAGCCTTAATTGAATCAACAATTAAGGCTCTGAAAATCAATAAAGTAAGTATTTTATGCCGTCAATCTTTTCAACATCATCATTTGTCCAGAGTGATAAATATCATGGTGAATTACGCCGTGAAGTAGGGTATAAAAAGTATATTTCCTGCCTGGTACGATAGCTTCTAATTTTGAATTTGTATAGGTATCCACAACCTCCAACAATTCAGTTTGAGCTTCTTCGTAGTTCTGCAAAATTTCTTCCCATCCCTTTTCGTCAAGTTCATTTATCACCGACCAGTCAGCTTCTGAGTTCAGAATAATATCGTAAGAATCTCCACCCGTGAGTTTTTCAAGGGCAAAAATCCGCCAATTGGTGATATGAACAAGATACTCAGCGATATTTTTACTTTTGGGCGTTACTCTTTTGATGGCATCTTGGGCGGTCATATCTACCAAAATCTCTTTGATGCTTGGTCCGTGCCAAACTTCTCCTTCGTACAAATGGCGAAGAGCCTCTTTTATTTGTTTTGATTCTTGCATTGTTTTTTTTTAACAAATTTAATACATAAAATTTGAGTACGCAGTTTTTTTGACAGGAATTAAACCTTCTGCTCACTCAACTAATCCAACGTACAAATTTTCACATAAAACCCAAGATTATTATGAAAAAGGTATTTTTTTCTTTGGTATTTGTGGCAGGAATGTCCGCATATACATTTGCCCAAACGGCAACCCCCGTGATAAAAGAACAACAAGAAAATCAGCATGATAGGATTCAGAATGGTGTAAAAACTGGCTCATTGACCCGCAGAGAAGCCGCCAGAATGCGCAACCGAGAAAATGCAACGCATCAAGAAATCAAAGAAGCCAAAGCAGATGGCGTAGTTACACCCGAAGAAAGAGTTGATATTAAACATGACCAAGCGCAAAATAGCAAGGCCATTTATCGCCAAAAACATGATGGACAACGGAGACGAAGAGGATAGATGATGGTATGAAGAATAATTGAAACAAAAATCTCTTGAAAATAATATTTCAGGAGATTTTTTGTTTCAATTCTAAAATCGGCAAAATTGCAGTATGAATGACATCATCCTGCCCATTATTTTTCAAGACGAACATCTGGTTGCCATCAACAAACCACATAATTTATTGGTACATCGCTCGCCCATTGCGGCAGAAGAGAGTGTTTTTGCTTTGCAAGTCTTGCGTGACCAATTGGGCTGTTGGGTGAGTCCGTGCCACAGAATTGACCGTAAAACTTCGGGAATTTTATTGTTTGCTTTATCGAAAGAAGTTGATAAATTAGTCAAAAAACAGTTTGAAGAACATACCATTCAAAAGAAATATTGGGCTTTGGTCAGAGGATATTTGCCCGACGAAGGAATGACTGACAGACCGCTTGCTAAAGAAAATGGTGACCTTCAAAATGCCGTTACACATTATCGTTGCTTACAGAAAGTAGAGTTGGATATTGAAGTGAGTAAATACCCAAAGTCGAGGTATTCATTGGCAGAAATTATGCCCGAAACAGGGCGAATGCACCAAATCAGAAGGCATTTTGCTCAAATGAGACATTATCTGATTGGCGACAAAACCCACGGAGAATGTAAGCACAATAAAATGTTTGAAGAACGTTTTGGACTAAATACGATGCTCCTCCATGCCTCAGAATTGACCTTTATTCATCCTATTTCGCATGAAAAGATTGAACTGAAAGCTGAAATGAATGAGGAGTTTTTAAGGATTTTGAGAGAAATCGGAATTGGTTATTAATCGCTGAATTTACATACACCGATTTATTTTTCCGAAAGCCCCCTTCTTGGCAGAATAAGTCCCTAAGGTAGTTTTACCATCGTCTGATTTTATAGTTAATGTCAGCGTATCGCCCACTAAAGTAGCTTCGTACAAAACAGGTTGAGGTTTTGCATCGTAATTTGTGGGAATATTGCCAAATATTTGGAGGTACGTTCCTTTTTCAGAGAATTTATTGGCAGAAAGCACTACTTTTTTATTTATTTCGCCCGAACCACAATCAAAATTGAGCGTAGTTTTGGTATCAGAAGCTACTAAAGCAATACTTTCACCTCCCCAATTGCCCAAAAGTGGTACATCTGGACTCAACGTCTGAGATTTGGCACAGGAGAATAAAAGTGACATTGCGAAAAGGAATAATTGGATAGTTTTCATGAGATTATGCCGTTTTCCTTAAAGACAACTATTTTGGTTAAATAGTTGTAAATCAAAATTTTATTTTTTCATCTAACCTCTTTTCCTTTTACGGTCATTTCCCAATCGCCAAAGCTACCACCCAAAACGAACGAGCCGAATCTGAATTTATCAATAATTTCAGTGCCTTCCGAAACTGAATCGTAGAATTCTTTATCCACAGGCATTTCAAAATCAATGGCATTGACCGCATCTTTGATATGCTTTTTGATACTCAACGAAAAATGTGCTTGTTTCAAACGAAGTTTCAGAATATACTTTGGACCTTTAACCGAACCACCTGCTTTCAGGGCATTTAATTGTTCAACCAAAAGGGCATTTTCCTTTTTTAATTGTTTTACTTCAGCGTTTTCACCGCAAGAGGTTAGGAATAGTAAAGTTGTAAAGAGCGTTAAAATTTTAGTTTTCATTATTATTTATTTTGAAGTTTAAATATTTGATAATCAACAAATTAATGTTTTTTTTGAAATAATAAACTCTTGCCTCTGAACGGGAGTTTTTTTACAAACATCGTTAAATTCTTCAATAGAATCAAACTTCAGTTGCTCTAAAATTTTATATTCATAAAACACCTTGAAAGTATCATTTTTAAAGACCCACGGCTCAACTGCTATTTCTTTATTAGGTTTATAAAAAGTCTGATTCATCTCTCCATTTGGACTTTGGGATATTTCCATCTTCCTTCCTTCGGGTTGAATTTTATCCATACAAATCAATAAAGAGAATGCATCGCACCATTCTACAAAACGGTATAAACGGTCGGCATACTTTTTATCAATATCTATGTTTTTGAGAATATCTTTCCTCAATTTTTCTTGGTTTTTCAAAAAAACATCCAATTCTTCATCACCTTTCCCCTCACCACCACTATACAAAAAATTTAAGTGTAAAGAAATCAGCAAAGCATTTAATTGACTTTTGGAACTTGCGATTTCCATGACATTCAATAATCGCTTTAAATCGGTTTTTTTAGCATTATCTTTTACCTGAAAATGGCGGGGAGCACCTGTCTCGGTAAGATTTGCACTTTGGGTAGTTTCCTCAACACCATCATCGTGTTCGGCAATGGCAACGAGTGCGGGAACCATAATATCATTGGGCAAATCAATGTCGTATTGATACGCCAACATAGCGGCTAAAAGCCCGTGAGAACGTTGATTGATGATTTTCCATCCTTTTTGGTGTGAGATTACAATCATAATTTTATTGATTTAGTATGGGTGCTTTTGATAATTTTTTGTTGTAGAATATGATTAAAGAATTGTACCAGCAGTTATTAAAAATCAAAACAAATTAACAAAATTCATTTCAATTTCTTTATTAAATCGGGCGATACCCATTCGTCCCATTTCTTATCATAGCCATCGTAATGCACATAATGTAGCGTAGAAAAAGTTTTCAAGACTTTGGCAGGAAACCACCCTTTTTCGATAATACAATAAGATTTCACACTACTCCCCACTGGAAAATTGGATTTTGTTTTCAGAGGAATTAACCTTGAACTCGGTAACCATTC
>JANPGQ010000145.1:0-6895 GCA_031423975.1 Cytophagales bacterium
CCGATTAATTCGTTCTGGAATGCCCGTTTTGGCATTGTATGTGGCGAAATTAATTATTGATGAAGTCATTTTTCAAGTAAATCATACGCCAAAAGACTTTAATTATTTATATTTATTGATTGGTTCTGAATTTATTTTAGCTATCGTTGGCGATTTACTTTCAAGAGGTATTTCATTGACTGACAGCTTATTAGGTGATTTATTTGGCAATAGAACTTCTATCCAATTAATGAAACACGCTGCTTCTTTGGACTTAGCACAATTTGAAGATGCCACTTTTTATGACAAACTCGAACGTGCCAGACAACAAACCGCTGGACGAACCATTTTGCTCTCCCAGACTCTCGCACAAGGTCAAGATTTTATCACGATGGGTTTACTTTTGGTGGGTCTGATTGCTTTCAATCCTTGGTTAATTTTGTTGCTTTTAGTGGCAGTGATTCCTTCGTTTTTGGGTGAATTACACTTCAACGCTAAAAGCTATTCGCTTCAATTTGGTTGGACTCCCCAACGACGAGAATTGGATTATTATCGCTTCATCGGGGCAAGTGATGATACCGCCAAAGAGGTAAAATTGTTTGGTTTGTCCGACTTTCTAATTGAACGTTTCAAGAATTTATCCGTGCTGTATTACCAAGAAAATCGCAAACTATCCATCGAAAGAGCCGTTTGGGGAAGTTTGCTTTTGGCGGTAGGAACGTTGGGATATTTTGCCGCTTACGGAATTATTATAATCCAAACAGTTAATGGTGTTGTAACAATCGGAAGCCTAACTTTTTTGGCAGGTTCATTCCGACAATTACGGTCTTTGTTGGAAGGTATTTTAGGACGGTTCAACAGCATTTCGCAAGGAGCTTTATACTTGAATGATTTGTTTGAATTTTATAAAATTATTCCAAAAATCACTTCTCCTGCCAATCCAAGGGCTTTTCCTAAAATTATTCAAGAAGGATTTCGTTTTGAAAATGTAGGTTTTAAATATCCAAATTCGGATAAATGGGCAAATCGGCATTTAGATTTCACGCTCCAAGTGGGCGAAAAATTGGCATTGGTTGGCGAGAATGGAGCGGGGAAAACGACGCTCGTAAAACTATTAGGCAGACTTTATGACCCCGACGAAGGACGAATTTTATTGGATGGCTATGATTTAAAAGAGTATAATCTCATTGAACTGCGGGAGCATATTGGCGTAATTTTTCAAGATTTTCAACGGTTTCAATTTACGGCGGGAGATAATATTGCGGTGGGCGATATTGTGCATCGGGAGGAATTAACGGAATTGCAAAGAGCCGCTCAACAAAGCCTTGCAGATTCCGTAATCGACAAGTTACCAATGACTTACGACCAACCCCTTGGACGAAGATTTGCCAAAGGCGTAGAATTATCGGGTGGTGAATGGCAAAAAGTGGCTCTCGCACGGGCGTACTTACGAGAGGCGGATGTACTCATTTTGGACGAACCTACCGCAGCATTAGACGCACGGGCAGAGTATGAAGTTTTCAAGCGTTTTGCCGATTTAACGAAAGGTAAAACTGCCATTTTGATTTCACACCGTTTTTCAACCGTAAGAATGGCAGATAGAATTCTGGTGTTGGATAAAGGGCAAGTGTTAGAAATTGGAACACATGAGGAGTTATTGGTGAAGGGCGGACGATATGCTGAATTGTTTAATTTGCAGGCAGAGGGGTATCGGTAAACATGGCACGCAGATGACACAAATGCCTTTGGCAACGCAGATTTTCGCAGATTTTTTTATTTGAAATTTGGTGCATAAATTATGCCCTAAAATCTGAAAACTCAAAGAGTAAAGTATGAAGTTTTACCTTTTTTAATAGAAAAATCAGCGAAAATCTGCGTTTGAAAATCGGTGTTATCTGCGTGCTAATACCCCATAAACTACCACCGAATCAAAGCCGAACCCCACGTAAAACCACTACCAAAAGCAGCTAAACAAATTAAATCACCATCTTTTACTCGTCCAGATTCCCATGCTTCGCAGAGGGCAATTGGGATAGAGGCGGCAGTGGTATTTCCGTATTTTTGAATATTATTAAAAACCTTATCTTCCGACAAACCCATTTGCTGACGAACGTATTCTGAAATTCGTAAATTGGCTTGATGGGGTACTAATAAATCAATATCTTCGGGCTTGAAACCATTGGTATTCAATGCCTCTTTTATCACTTCTGGAAAACGAACAATGGCGTGTTTGAACACCGCATTGCCATTCATAAATACATCTCCCGTTTTGTTATCCTCAATCAAATCGTCATAAAAACGTTTTGGGCGGCTACTTCCTGGGTCTTTCACGTACAAGTCTTCTGCATACGTTCCGTCGGCGTGAAGGTGCGTTGAAATTACTCTATGTTCTTCATTATCAGTAGCTTGCATGACTACCGCACCCGCACCATCGCCAAAAATAACCGCTACGCCACGTCCTTCATTAGTATGACTCAAAAAGGTAGATTGCAATTCTGAACCCACTACCAAAATAGTTTTATACATCCCCGACTTGATAAATTGGTCTGCTGTAGAAACAGCATAAATAAAGCCTGAACATTGGTCACGAATATCCAAAACTCCCACGCCATTCATACCTAATTCACGTTGCATCACAAAGCCTGGACCAGGAAAATAATAGTCAGGCGTGATGGTAGCAAAAACGATAAAATCTATATCTTGTGGCGTTAAACCTGCTCTTTCAATCGCAATTTTGGCGGCTTCGGTAGCCATCGAAGCATTGGTGTCTTTGCCATACGTGGCGTAATGACGTTCTTTGATACCCGTCCGCTCGGTAATCCAAGCGTCGGACGTATCCATGATAGTCTCTAAATATTCGTTTGTGATTACTCTTTCAGGCACAAAATGCCCAATGCCCGTGATTTTTGAATAAGTCATTTTGTGGTTTTTATTTGTGGTGTAAAATTAAGAAATTTTAGAAGAATATTTATTTTTATTTAGCATAAGTAAGATTTTTAACCTTTTATCTCCCTTCTCCCAACCGCAATAATTTATACATTTTAGGCGATGTTCCCACGTATTTTTTGAAGATGATAAAGAAATAATTTGTTGTTGCAAAACCCGCTTTGAAACACACATCGTTGAGGTCGAAATTGGTTTTTGTCAATAAATCTTTAGCAATTTTTATCCTTTCTTGATTGATATAATCTACGGGTGTTAATCCAAATTCACGCTTAAATTGTCGGAAGAAATTAGGCTTACTCATACACGCCAAATCGCTAAGTTTTTCAATGCTAAGTTTATCAGTGATGTGTTCTTTGATGTACCCAATTACATAAGCAAAGCGATTTTTGGTTTCATACTTTTTATAATTGTCAAAAATCATGGTACGTGCCTGTGTTTGCATGAGCCTGATTAATAGTTCATTAAGCATAGAATTAGCAAATAAATCTTTGGCTTTATGAGTTTCTTGCGATACATGAACCAAACGGTCAATGGTGTTGGTTACTTCCAAAGAATTTTTCAAATGAAACGAATCTAAATCTATTTTCCACGTGTCATGGATTTCTATTTTAGCGTGTTTTTCATTCAATAAATCAAGCGTTTCCTTAATCTTTTCACTCTTAATGGATAATGCCATGCACTGCGTAGGATTTTCAAAATCTGCTTCGGGAAAATCAATCCGCATCTCCTCATTTTCGGGTACAATCACCGACTCGCCAGGTAAATATTCAAAGCCTTTTTCGTCCCCAAAAAGGTGCATTACTTTTTTGCCCCTAAACATGGTAGTAAGTACCAGATTATCAAATTTTAGCCTTACATCCTTGCTTTGCTCGTTGGTTTCAAAAATGTTTAATTCAAAATTTTCTAAGGCATAAACCGTCCTGTTTTCGACCAAAGTAGTCAAATCTCGATAGGCTTGCAATTTGGGAGTTTGGGGTTTATAAATTGGATACATTGCTTTTGAAAATATTTGTATTTTATGATAAAATAATATAACGCTTTCAATACTAAAATGTTAAAGGATAACGCCCACTATAATGATACTATTGTCAAGTGTTGTGATATAAAATTAAACAAAAATGATAATAAAGTAAGATAATTTTGTACTTAATAAATCTAACAAACAATAAATCTTTTTATAATTCATGGATACTCTCGAAATGGAAACACCCGTAGCGGTGGAAAATTTAGTGGCACGACCCACATTCAAAGCACAATACGATAATTTTATTGGTGGTCAATTTATTGCCCCCGTCAAGGGTCAATATTTTGAAAGCATTTCTCCTGTGGACGGAAAGGCTTTTACCACCGTGGCACGTTCGACAAAAGAAGATATTGAATTAGCATTGGATGCAGCTCATGCGGCTTTTGCTACATGGTCGAAAACTTCGGCAACCACTCGAAGTAATATTTTATTGAAAATTGCGGATATTATTGAGCAAAATTTGCCATATTTAGCGGCAGTTGAAACGGTTGATAATGGCAAGGCAATTCGTGAAACAATGGCGGCAGATTTACCTTTGGTAGTTGACCATTTTCGCTATTTTGCGGGCGTAATTCGTGCCGATGAAGGCACTATGTCTGAGCATGACCCCAATACAATTTCGTTGATAGTTCACGAACCGCTCGGAGTTGTTGCTCAGATTATTCCTTGGAATTTTCCGCTTTTGATGGCAACTTGGAAAATGGCACCCGCCTTAGCCGCAGGATGTTGTATCGTGATGAAACCCGCCGAGCAAACGCCTGTAGGAATTATGTGCTTGATGGAATTATTGCAGGATATTTTGCCCGCAGGAGTCTTGAATATTGTGAATGGTTTTGGCTTGGAAGCAGGTAAACCTTTGGCAAGTTCAACCCGAGTGGCGAAGGTTGCTTTCACGGGCGAAACCACCACAGGACGCTTAATTATGCAATATGCCTCTGAAAATATCATTCCCGTAACGATGGAATTGGGCGGAAAATCACCCAATGTTTTCTTTCCAAGCGTAATGGATGCCGACGACGCTTTCTTGGATAAATGTTTGGAAGGTGCAACTATGTTTGCCCTTAATCAAGGAGAAGTTTGTACTTGTCCATCCAGAATTTTATTGCATGAATCCATTGCTGATGCCTTTATTGAGCGTTTGATAGAGCGAGTAAAAGCCATTAAATTGGGCAATCCATTCAATCCAGATACCATGATGGGGGCTCAGGCATCCAACGACCAATACGAAAAAGTGATGTCCTATTTTGATATTGCCAGAGAAGAAGGGGCTGAGATTTTAGTTGGTGGCGAGGCTTATGAGCAAGAGAATGGGGATATTCGGGAAGGGTATTATATTCAACCAACCGTAATAAAAGGACACAATAAAATGCGAGTTTTTCAAGAAGAAATTTTTGGACCAGTCGTTTGTGTTACTACTTTCAAAACTACGGAAGAAGCTATCGAAATTGCCAATGATACCCTTTATGGTTTGGGTGCTGGCGTGTGGACTCGTGATGCACACGAACTTTATACCGTGCCAAGAGCCATTCAGGCGGGTAGAGTTTGGGTAAATTGCTATCATGCCTACCCTGCTCATGCACCATTTGGTGGATACAAGAAATCAGGATTTGGTCGTGAAAATCATAAAATGATGCTCGATCATTACCGTTCTTGCAAAAATATGCTGATTTCTTATGACAAGAATAAATTAGGATTTTTCTGATTTTTGTTACCACATAGTTAGGTTAGGTAGCATAGGAAAACAGTTTATTAGCTTACTTCTCGAAAGTTCTTTTTACTTTCGAGAAGTTTTTACCAATTATTTAATAAATGCTACAAGAACCAAATCCACAAATAATGACTCCGAAATCAATGACTCCCAGAGTAATTTTAACGGAAAGAGCCGTTGATTTAATCGACCGACTCCGTGATGAACATGGCGAATTGATGTTTCATCAAAGCGGTGGTTGTTGCGATGGTTCTGCCCCGATGTGTTTTGAGAAAGGCGAGTTCAGAGTAGGAGCTAACGACGTTTGGGTTGGTAAAATTTACGGTTGCGACTTCTTTATGAGTGCCTTTCAGTTTGAATATTGGCAATATACCCAACTCAGCATTGACGTTACCGAAGGCAGAGGAGCCAGTTTTTCCTTAGAAATTCCGCTGGGATTACGCTTCATCATTCGTTCAAAAGTGTTTTCGGAAGACGAACTAAATCATCTTACACCCGTGTATGATGGGGAAAGTTATCCGATGGTTTAAATAGCAAAAAAGGCTGTTTCAAAAATATTTTGGAGCAGCCTTTTTTATGTCGATTGTAGAAGAAAATTTAAAGATATTTTTCTTTTGAATTATTGATAATAAAATATGGTTTTAAGATTGAGATAAATGTAAATCTAAATATTTGTTTTAAATTCGTCTTAATAAACAACAATATTATGTTACAATTCAAATTTGACAAAGAAAAATGTATTTCTGTATTGTCGTACATTACCCAAAACTTAGAAAAGACTGATTTTCTTCGTGTTTTTAAAGTTTTGTACTTTGCCGAGCAAAAACACTTGGTAAGATTCGGTCGTCCAATTGTTGGGGATAATTATATTGCTATGAAACATGGTCCAGTTCCATCCAATATTTATAATGAGTTTCGTAATATTGAGAGTGGAATTGGAAAAACGTTAGACAAATTTATGAAAAATGATGTAAGTTTTTCAGACTATTTTGAAGTCAAGATAAATGATACAGGAAAGAGCGTTTTCTCAAGTTTCAACTCAGATTTTGATGCCATTTCTCAATCTGAATTTATGTGTTTGAATGAATCGTTAGAAGAAAATAAAAGATTATCTTTTAATGCTTTATCAAGTAAATCTCATGATAAGGCTTGGGAAAAAGCTAATGTAAATGATGAAATGGATATTTTAGCAATAGCTAAATCTGGCGGAGCAAGTCCAGAAATGTTAAATTACATTA
>JANPGQ010000146.1:0-3395 GCA_031423975.1 Cytophagales bacterium
AGTTCCTTCGTGATGTCTGAAGTAAAAAGTACTACGGTGATACCTTTGTAATTAACAATTGATAATTGATAATTGACAGTTGATAATTTATTATTATCATCCCGCCTTTGTTGGTGTTTTCACCAACAAATTACAGTCAGAGTTGTTGGTGAAAACACCAACAAAGGCGGGATGATAATAATAAATTATCAACTGTCAATTATCAATTGTTAATTACAAAGGTATCACCGTAGTACTTTTTACTTCAGACATCACGAAGGAACTACTAATATGGGCAACACTCTGTAAATCAGAGAGTTTCTTTTGATAAAATTCATTATAAGCACTCATATCTTTTACGATTACTTTCAATAAATAGTCAAAACTGCCTGAAATTACGCTACATTCTATTACTTCGGGAAATTGTTTTATCGCCTCCTCAAATTCTTCAAAATGATTTTTTTGTTGTTTATCTAAACTGATATTACAATATACCAGCATCGGATTTCCCAACATTTTTTTATTCAAAATCGTAACGTATTTATAAATCACGCCCTCTTGTTCAAGTCGTTTTATACGGTCATGGGTGGGAGTCATCGAAAGATTAATCTTTTGTGAGATTTCCTTGATGGTAAATTGGGCATTTTCTTGAAGCAATTGCAAAATACGAATATCGGAAGCGTCTAAGTTCATCAGAAAAATTTACTTTTATTTATTAAATTAAAGCTAATTTACAGAAATATTTCCTGCAAATATGATAAAATATTTCAATATTTCCTTTTTATTTACACTATTGCAAAATGATTTCCTGTTTAGTTAATTTTGTTTATCACTTCATTTACAAAAAGGGGGTTAGGTAATAGGGGTTAGGGGATTTAAGACTTGAAAATGTTCAATCGTTCGTTTTCAGTACTTTTCAATATTTAGAATCTCCCGACCCCTTAAATCCCAAAACTCTCTATAATCCCTCAAAATTATGATTATTGGTGTTCCAAAAGAGATTAAAAACAACGAAAACCGTGTGGCTCTAACGCCCGCAGGTGTAGCAGAATTTAAGAAAAACGGTCATGTGGTTTATGTACAAACACAGGCTGGTGCAGGAAGCGGTTTTTCGGATGAAGAATACGTAAAAGTGGGAGCTTCAATTCTACCAAATATTGAAGAAACTTATGCAATTGCTGATATGATTTGCAAGGTAAAAGAGCCAATTGCGTCTGAATATCCACTTATCAAGGAAAATCAGTTGCTGTTTACTTATTTTCACTTTGCTTCTTCAGAAGAATTGACCCACGCCATGATTGAACGTAAAGCCATTTGCTTGGCGTATGAAACTGTAGAAAAAACGGATAGAAGTTTGCCCTTATTAATTCCAATGTCGGAAGTAGCTGGGCGTATGGCTATTCAAGAAGGAGCAAAATATTTGGAGAAACCTATGGGTGGAAGAGGTATTTTGTTGGGTGGTGTAGCAGGTGTGAAGCCCGCCAATGTATTGATTTTGGGGGGAGGCATTGTGGGTACACAAGCCGCAAAAATGGCAGCGGGTCTGGGTGCAAATGTAACGATAATGGATGTGAGTTTACCTCGTTTACGTTATCTGGAAGACGTAATGCCAGCCAATGTTGATACCGTAATGTCAAATGAATATAATATTCGTGAAGCCATCAAATTATCAGATTTAATCATTGGAGCGGTGCTGATTCCTGGGGCAAAAGCTCCGCATTTGATTACTCGTGAAATGTTGAAAGAAATGCGTCCAGGCACAGTATTGGTGGATGTAGCTGTTGACCAAGGCGGTTGTATTGAAACTTGCCGACCAACAACCCACGAAAACCCAACATTTGAGATTGATGGAATTGTGCATTATTGTGTAGCAAATATGCCTGGTGCTGTACCATATACTTCAACTTTGGCTTTGACAAACGCAACTTTACCATATGCTATTCAGTTGGCAAATAAGGGTTGGGAAAAAGCGTGTGCGGAAAACATCGAATTAATGAAGGGATTAAACGTAGTGTGTGGGGAAATAGTCTATAAAGGCGTTTCAGATGCGTGGGGACTTGAATTAACTGATGTTAAGAAATGGTTATAAAATTATAACTACTTGGTTTTTAAAACTTTATCTTGTATATTTGAAATGAGTTTAGTTCAAAGCCAAACAAAAATATTAAATAGTGGTTAGGTATTAAGCAAAATCCGTCATTTCTAATGACGGATTTTCTTTTTTAAAATGCTTCGGCAATGAAAAAATAGAGGTTTTGCTGTCCATTGCCAATACCATAATCTACTCTGACATTTACGTTTTCTTTTCGATTAATTTTGAAACGTAAACCACCACCATAGCTGTGTTTTATGTTGTTTAAATCAAAGTGATTCATGGCATCAGATATGCCTCCTACTCCAGCAAAACCCACAATTCCCCAACGTTTTAAGAGTTGCAAACGGTATTCTGTCTGTAACGCCAATAAGTTTTTATCACGATAACTTCCTTGATAATAGCCCCGCATAATCATATCTCCGCCCATTTGCCCTAATTCATTGAAGGGAACATCCCCATTGGATAAAAATCCGTAACCTTGAAAAGCCAAAACGTCTTGGCGTTTGGTGAAAGGTTTGAAATAATATCTGGCATCCAATTGCCAACGGTTGAAATTATGGCTACTACCCGTAGCTTTACTATGAATGGAATAAGTTAATTGAGCGAAAGCACCTTTGGAAGGCGTAAGAATGTTATCTCTGTTATCAAACAAATAGGAAATACTTAACCCTGAAACCACTGAACCTTTATTCCCCAAAACATTACTATTTTCTAATAAACCATTTTCTTTAGATTTTACGTTAAACATATTATAATAACGCCATCCCAAGCCCATGAAGCTACTTTTTCCAATTTTTCGATAAGTCAGATTATCAAAAATGGCATAATCATAAGCTACATTTTCGCCTTTATCCATGTCAATATTGTTTCCAATTCCATAAAACATAATGGGAAAACGAGTATAGCCAAAATAACCAATACTATAATAATTTTCGTGATTACTAAATATTTGATATTGACCCTGAACCAAATATTGACCATTTAAAGAATACTGAAAAGACCCCGTAATATTTGAAATTCGGGTAAGAGAATCATCATTTTTGCCAAAATGATAAAATCGTTTTATACCGGCACCAATGACTAAATTGGTTTCAGGCATATAAAAAGCAAAGGGCGAAATGATGTATTTTGGAGAAGTAAAAAACTTAACAATTTTAGAATTTAAAAATCGTGTAGAGTCCTTAATATCAGTAGCTTGCAACTGAATATTTGGTACAAGTAGAAACGTTAATAGTAGTATTTTTTTCATAATTTTGTCGTAGAGTTAATGAGTTTAAAATTTATGAGTTTGAACCCGTGGCTGGTGTCTCCACCAGTCCAC
>JANPGQ010000147.1:0-3158 GCA_031423975.1 Cytophagales bacterium
TGCCTACTTAATTGACCGTTACCGCAGTTTTGGACACATTGGCGATAATTACATTAGTATTGGAATTAATGGAAAAAATTCGGAATTCCATGCGGCAATGGGCTTGTGTGTATTACCGAGGGTAACAGAAATTATTGAAGCAAGAAGGCAAATTTTTGAAATATACGATAGCATTTTGAATTGGAATAAACTCGTAAAGCCAGTAGTAATTCAAGAAGTAGAAACTAACTACGCATACTATCCAATATTCTTAGAATCGGAAGAGAAGTTGATTGAAGTAAGGACAGCATTAGAAGCAAAAGACATAGCACCGAGAAGATATTTCTATCCTTCGTTGAGTAGCTTGAAATTTGTAACTGATGAAAGTAATTGCCCTATTTCAGATGATTACGCTCCAAGAGCCTTAGCCTTACCTTTATATTACGATTTAGCTCACGAAGACGTAAGAAAAATTGCCAATATCGTTAATAGTTGTCTTTAAATTTCCAAAATATTATGGTTTTTTTCTATCCAATTCTTTTCGCAATCTTTATTGGCTTCGTCATTCGGGTAGCCGCAAGGGTGTGCCGAAAGTCTTTGATTGACATAATTATTACGGCATACATCGTTTTTTGTGGAAGTGTAATTTTTACAGGATTTGTACTTTCCGAAGTTCATAAAATTAATGACCGCCGTTTTTGGGCTTGGGGCGTTTTTATCCCAGCATTTGTTTTTTATATATTGTTTGCCAAATTTTTTGCCCGTGACAGAAGGGAGAATTTTACATTCTTTGAAATAATTGGCAGTAGAATTCAACTGGTTTGGAATTGGTTTGGTAACTTATCAATATTCTTGAAATTTGTATTCGGAGGATTATTTTTAACCTTTGGAATTGTTGAAATTACCAACTTGTTGCTCATAAATTATACGCCACCCAATGAGTGGGATAGTATGACAGGGCATCTTAATAGACTGCTTTATTACATCCAAAATCATACAATGGCTCATTTTGGAGGAACAAATTGGAATATTGATACCTATCCCAAAAGCATTTGTACCATTCAGATTTACAATTATTTAATGTCGGGAAAGAGCGAGGTTTGGTTTAAAGCCATTCATCATTCTGCTTATTTAATGGTTGGGTTTGGTGCTTTTGGAATTGCTCGTAATTTGAGTAATAATTTTTCAGCAGGCGTGTTTTGTGCTTTGGTGATGTGGTTGTTGCCTAATGTTTTGATGCAATCGGTTACTACTGAAACAGATATAGTCTTAGCCTCATATCTGACTTGTTTGGTCTATTTTCTGTTTACTTATCGGGAAAAATTGTGGAGACGATATTTGTACTTAGCGGGGATTACCTTTGGAATAGCGTTGGGACATAAAATCACTTTTGCGTTTTCATTTCCACCCTTGTTTTTCATTATTCTTTATACTGTTTTTTATGAAGAGAATTGGAGCAAAGTGCTTGATATAAAAAATCCCAGTTTCAGCCCACAGAAGCAATATGTGAAAATTACAAGCAATACTACTATTTTTTGGCTCATTTTGGCACGGTTCAAACATCTTTTCGCTGGTCTTTTGATTGGTATTTGCCTTTTTACATTGCCAACGGGTTATTTGACAAATTTAAAAATTTATCATCATCCCATCGGACCACCAACCGCCTTGAAACATCAGTCAATTGAGCGGGCTGGAACAAAGAAAAATTTAATAAAACAAGGTTCTCGAAATGTCATTCGTTATACGATGGACATGATAAATTTGGATGGTTTTAGAAATTGGAAATTTGGCGAACAGGTTAATGATGTAATGAAAATGCCAATTGTAAAATTAGAAAAGAAGACTAATTTGAAATTGGAAGAAACCACAGATTTTACGATAATTCCCTTTACGTATCATAAAAGATTTGAATTTTTCAACGCCAATCCATCCTTCGGAATATTTGGATTTGCAATAATATTACCATTAATTTTCTTAGTTTTGATTGGCGTAATTCGCCAAGGAAAAGCATATTATATTTTGGGAATTGCCTTTATATTACATTTTATGGCACTTTCCTACACCGCAGCTTATGACCCCTGGAAGGGTAGATATATGATAAGCACGGCTGTATATGGTGTGCCATTTTTGTCTTTATTATTTATTAATCCTAAATGGTCATTGCAAAAAAGTAAATTCAAGCTATTAAAATTGTACGTAGGTTTTGTCGTTTTAATCGGCTCAATATCAGCCATTTTAGCAGTTTATTTGAATGAAAGAAGTTTGCCAATTGCGGCAATGAATCGACCTTCTGCATTTGATACGGAACGAGTTGCATTTCAAACATGGGCAAGACCAGATATTACGTCAGCTTATCAAAAATTCAACGAAATTGTCCCTCAAAACGCTACTGTGGCACTCGGAACAATCAATGATGATTACGAATATCCTTTATGGGGCAATAAATTAACTCGACATTTAATTCCGATAAATCCATTTGAAAAAGGTGTTCAACCCATTCCTAAAAATGCAGATTACTTATTTTTTGATAAAAGCGTTATCAAACCGCAAAAAGGCGATATTCGTTTGGGTACAGACACCACCAGAACAGATTTGATTGTAAAAGGAGAAGATTATTACCTCAGAAAATTAAGATGAAATTAGCCATCATGCAGCCCTATATATTTCCGTACATCGGATATTTTCAGTTAATTAAAGCGGTTGATAAATTTGTGCTTTATGACGACGTTAATTTTATCAATCGAGGTTGGATTAATAGAAATAGAATCTTAGTGAACGGAAAAGATAGTATGTTTACCATTCCTTTAAAAGATGCCAGTCAGAATAAATTAATTAATGAAATTGATGTAAATTGGGACAATAATTGGAAGAGTAAATTTTTAAAGACCATTGAACAAAGCTATAAAAAAGCTTCTTTTTATGCTGAAATCCTTCCAATTATAGAAAAGACCATTGAAATAGACGGAGGGCAATTTAGCCAAATAATTGAGCAAAATTTGAGATTAATTTGTGAATATTTAGCTATTGAAACGGAGATAATTACAAGTTCAGCAATTTATCAAAATACTGATAAAAAAGCTCAGGAACGGATTTTAGATATTTGTTTGCAAGAAAAAGCCAATCATTATATCAATCCCATTGGTGGGCTTGAATTGTACGATAAAGATGTTTTTGCGAAC
>JANPGQ010000148.1:0-3480 GCA_031423975.1 Cytophagales bacterium
ATTAAATCCTTTGCCATTATCTTCAAATTCTATCCATAATTCTTGGGCTATTTTCTTAATCTTTATTTTTATTTTAGTTGCTGATGCGTGTTTGAAGGCATTATTGAAACTCTCTTGCAAAATTCTGTAAATATTGATTTCTAATTCCTTCTGAACTAATCCGTCAATGGGTTCGTTCATGTCCAAATTAATTTTGATAGAGGACGATTCCCTCATTTTTTCTACTAATGAATGAATCGCAACGGTTAGTCCCATCGTATTCAAAATTGGCGGACGAAGATTGTGTGACATCGAACGAGTATCTTCCAGAGCGTCTGTGGTAACATCCAACAAATACTCTAAGGTTTCTTCATGTTTGGTTGAACTCATTTTCTTTTTTAATGACATTAAAACTTTATTGCGAATTACCAATAAATGTTGTCCTAAACCATCGTGAATTTCAGAAGCCAATCGTTGCCTTTCTCCCTCAATATTATTGATAAGATTCTGCGAATATTGATTCATTGCTTCAACCAGCTGAACTTGATAGTGTACATTTTCTTCTCGTATTTGCCTAAATTTATCATTGACCGCCAACGCCAAAAATACTGATTGTGTTACCACAGCCAAGTGCATGGCATAGTGCGTAAGGAAAAAATCTGGTACAATTCCAATAATATGAAGTTGGAAAACTGAACCAAATATAATGAGACAAATCGTGGCAAGTAATACAAAAAAGTAAGAGGAAAAACCCCGTTTTTTAGCGTTTAGGATAGAAACAAAAAGTAAAAGTGCAATTAGTGAAGTCAAGCCTGTCATCGACATAATGAAAAAATTGAAGCCCCAAGGATGTATGAATGAGAAAAGTAAAATGATGATAATCAAAAAGTTAGCATATCGAAAAGTCTGAAACGCCCAAGGGACAAGGGTTTTGAGCGAAAAGAAATCCGATGTAAAACGATTGGAAAATATAAAAGTTCCACACATGGAAATGGCAATAGTTTGATTCGACCAATAACCGTTTGAAGGGAAGATGTATTGGTAAATAAAGCCATCAAAATAAGCAATTCCCAAAACGCTAAAAGCCACCTGTATTGAAAAAACAACATAAATGGTTTCCCGTGTAACCAAATAAAAAGACAGATTGAATATCAAAATCAACAGCATAATGCCATAAACTACACCTAAGAAAAACATTTTCCGTACGTCCCAATGATGAAAACCTTGGGAATTTAAAAGCGATGCAGTCAGGTTCATGGGTTGTCCATTACCACTTGTTTTTATATAATATTGAACTTGTTGATTAGGTAAAAGAATTATCTCAAAAATAGGAGAAGTATGTTTTATTTGTCTTTGCGAAAAAGGCAAATATTCTCCTATAATGGTTGTTTCAACTACTTTATTATTGACCACTTTATACAAAAATAGTGTATCATTAACGATGCTTTCAAAGGCTAAGAGCAAGTCCAATTCATCATTCGAGGCATTCTTCAAAGAAAATTTCACCCAATAATTTGTGTAAGAGATACCACTATTAAGATGTGAAATAAGGTCAAACTTGATTGAATTAGTTTGTAAAATTTGATTTATAGTCAAACAACGACTTTCATCTTTATAAACCTTAGAAATATTTTGTAAATCAAGTTTTTCAGTACGTTTATCAACGAGCGTAACCTGTCCTTTCAGATTAAAAGACATTAGAAAAAATAGTAAACTTAGAATTTTGTAGCTCATTAATTGTGGTTTCTTGGATTCAAAAGTATTAAAGAATTTGAGAAAAGCATAAACATAAAGCAAAAATGAGGGTTGGCACCTATTTTCTACAAAAAATCAAACGCCTAATTTTGTTTCGCTAAAAAACACATTAAAATCTAATTCAAATGAAAACAAACTTACCCAAATTATTCCTTTTGATATTTCTGATTACCTCATTGTCAAGTTACGGGCAGTTGCCTTGTGGTCAAAAACCGATGACTCCCGCCCAGCGACAAGACATTTTTCTGCAAAGAGAGGCTTATGAAAAAACTCGACCTGCATCATCTGCCAGAATAGCCACTACCTCCATTTCGGATACTTCAATTACCTTTATGCCCTTTCGAGCTCACATTATTCGTAAAAATAAAGAAGGTCTTTCGCTCAAAGATTTGAATAATGGCTTGGCAATTACTAACAAACATTTTAGAGATGCAGGTAATGGAATCCAATTTTTTTTGGCAGGTACAAGTCCAAATTATATTGATGATTCCACATACTATGACTTGGATGCTGGTAAAAAAGATGCCTCTGGTAAAACCAAAGAAGAACGTATCACTGCCAAATATGGGGTCAGAAATGCCATTAACGTATATTTCAGTAATTCTGTAAAAACCGACGGGCACGGCACTGATGTAGGCGGATTTGCTTATTTTCCTGATACATCATATTCAACAAATCACGTTTTCATGGTAAATGGTCAGACCAATGATAATATTACCCTGCCGCATGAAATGGGGCATTATTTGCAATTAGCTCATACTTTTGATGGTAGTGCAGATGCCGTATTAATCAATCGTGAGTTTATTACCCGCAACAAAAAAGAGACCAAACATAATCGAAAATCAGCCAATTGTGCCACCAACGGAGATTTGATTTGTGATACCCCTTCGGACCCTTATGACCTCATAAAGAGTTTTTTCAAAGGCTGTACTTATGACGTTCCCGCCACAAAAACTGCGGATATTAACGATGACGTATATACACCCCAGATGAATAACATCATGGCATATTTTCAATGTGGGACATTTATTTTTACGCCCCAGCAATTGGAAGTCATGGGTGGAGTGGCGTTGAAAAAGAGAATGGATGTAAGAAACAAATATGTAGTACACGGGTTGAATGCGTGGCAATTTGAATATGTTATTATTCCCACTTTGAAAAAACCAACAGCCGATTCTATGGGGGTTATGATTAAATGGCAGGATGATTCTAATAACGAAACTGGCTTTTTTGTAGAAAGAGCAACGGCTAAAAACGGTCCTTTTTATGCCGTTGGAGGTGTTGAGCCAGATGCAACTTCCTTTTTAGATAAAGGGGTGGTTGCCAATCAAAAGTATTATTATCGGGTAAAACCTTCTAATACAACCCTCGGCTCTTTGAGTGAAGTTGATTCAATCAATGTGCAAGTAACACCCAAAGGCGGTCGTGTAAGTGCTGAATTGTCAAATATCTATTTAGAAGAAAATCAAAAGCAATTATCGGTATTTCCAAATCCTACGAATGGACAAGAATTTTTCGTCAGGACTTCGAATGAAATTGAAAATGCCTCAATATCCATGTATTCGATGATTGGGCAACGCATTTCGATTTATCAAAAGACCGTTGATGCTCAAACGGCTTCTCTTCGACCTCTTCAAAAACTTGCATCGGGGGTTTATCTGATTGTCTCGGAAAATGAAAATAAGGTGAACGCTGTGAAAGTTGTTGTTGAATAATTTAACCATACCAAAATCATGAAAAAAATAT
>JANPGQ010000149.1:0-2312 GCA_031423975.1 Cytophagales bacterium
TTGTCAATCTTATCCCATAGCCCCGCTGGAACTTCGTGCATATCGAAATCCTGATGGTGATTTTGGATAAATTGTTCTATTCCTTTTTTATGTTCTTGATTCTTCATTTTCTTGTTTGTAGCACAGTACTTTTATGTCTGAATTTGAACCGCCATGCTACGTTTTTAATATTTCTAACAATCTTTTCTTTGCCCGAATATATTGCGTGCGTGAAGTGGACTCTGCAATGCCCATGACTTCAGCAATTTCTTCGTGGTCATAACCTTCCAATAAGTACAAACATAACACCGTTCTGAAACCATCGGGGAGTTGTTGAATGGCGGTGTGTACTCGTTGGACATCATAATTGATGCCGTCTTCATCATAAGATTCTTCTTCTTTGACGTCGGTAATTTCCTCAATATCAATCAATTGTACTTTTCGATTGCGTAATTGATTCAATGCCCGATTGATGACAATTTGTTTCAGCCAAGCCCCAAAGGTACTGGTTTGTCGGAAGTCATGAATCTTCTGGAACGCATCCAAAAACGAATCTTGCAGCACGTCTTCGGCTTCGCCATCGTGGTTCACAATTCTGACCGCAACGTTATACATAGACTTTGAATACAGCCTATAAATCTCATACTGAGCCTTGCGTTCGCCCCGACGGCAAGCCTCTACGAGTGGGAGATGTTTATCTATGTAAAGCGTTTGTTCCAGAGGTCGTTTAATGGTGATTGGGTGAATGAGTGATTGAGTGAATGTTTGTCTGTGCGACTCAGTCTGAATTTGGATTCGTGGGATTAGGGGATTTTTAGGATTTTGAATAGATAATAAAAAATTAATTGACATAATCTTGTTAATCCATTAATCCAACAAATCCAAATTCAACCTAATGACACATAAGCATATCTAAATGTTGCAAAGATGAAAGAAAACTTGAAACAATTTTGTATTTTTGACAAATGTCGTTAAATTTACGACAAATATTCAAACAATATGAAAAAACTAAATCCTAAACAAGAAGACATCTTTTTGATGCTTGGGCAAGGGCAAGATTGGCAGATTATTCAATTGTCTCGTGAAGGAATTACTAAAAGCCTTTTGATTCGCTTGGCAAGTAGAATAAATTTCTCTGAAAAAGAGTTAGCCACCGTTTTAGACCTTTCTGAACGCACCTTACAACGTTATACAGATGATACAAAACTTAGCAAAATAGCTTCTGAAAAAACCATTGAACTGGCTGGTATTTATCAACACGGAGAAGAGGTTTTTGAATCTATTGATAAGTTTAATATTTGGATGAAAACGCCTCATCCGATGTTTCAAAAGCAACGTCCCATTGATATTTTAGACACACACCGAGGATTCCAGATGATACATGATGAACTTGGGCGG
Organism: Cytophagales bacterium; assembly: GCA_031423975.1. GTDB lineage: Bacteria > Bacteroidota > Bacteroidia > Cytophagales > Spirosomataceae > Arcicella. Next base: position 1,378 of record JANPGQ010000149.1, read on the forward strand.
ATAGAACACGGGATTTATATTTAAGTAGGAAATTATGAAGATTCATAGAATTACACCTCAAAAATTTGCCTTAGATTTATCGGGAATGGGAGCAAAGTTATATGGTGGACGGTGGAATAGAGTAGGCGTACCTTTGCTTTATACGAGCGAAAATCTGTCTTTGGCAGTTTTGGAAAACATTGTTCATATTCAAAATCCAGCCATTTTACCTACTTTCAAAGCCATAACGATTGAAATTCCAGACTCTTTTAGAGAATATTCAGTTAACGATTTTCCTGAAAACTGGGTAAGTCAAGATGGATTTGAAGAATTAAGAAAATTGACCGATGATTTTATAAAATCAGGTGAATTTTTATCGATGAAAGTTCCTTCGGCAATTATTGAAATGGAATATAATTTCTTGGTAAATCCGCAGCATTCACTTTTCAAAGATATTTCAATCATCAAACAACAAGACTTTTCTTTCGACCAACGACTATTTACTCGATGAACAACCCTTCCCAATTCTATATCCAACACTACAATATGCAAGCCCACCCCGAAGGTGGATATTTTGCAGAAACCTATCGCTCCACAGAAAAAATTCCTCAAAATGCCCTTCCTGAGCGCTTTAAAGGCGACCGTAGTTTTGCAACGAGCATTTATTTTCTCTTAGAAAGCCATCATATCTCGGCATTTCACAGAATTCACTCTGACGAAATGTGGCATTTTTATGGGGGCTGTCCCTTGAATGTCTATGTGATTGATGGTGCAGGAAGTCTGAGCATTATTCGCTTAGGAAATAACCCCGAAAAGGGCGAAGTCTTTCAAGCAGTCGTACCCGCAGGAGCATGGTTTGGCTCGAAACCTGCCGAAGCGGATAGTTATTCTTTGGTAGGTTGCACGGTGTCCCCAGGCTTTGATTTTGAGGATTTTGACATGAAAAGTAGAGCGGA
>JANPGQ010000150.1:0-16810 GCA_031423975.1 Cytophagales bacterium
TCTAAGCATTTAAGAAGTGTTATAGGCTCACCTTAGCCTCTATCCTACCACCACCTCACATGAAAATTGTGCATAGAAGATAAAATATATAAATAGGAAACGGAATAAGTTAAAAATAACATTGTTAGCAAATACAAATTAAATGCTACTATTATTAGTAATTTACTAATTTTTATTTTGTTTACTAAATTTAGTAGTTAGTAATGCTAAAAAACTATATTTCGACTACTCTTATATATCTATACATAAGGTGCTTATTCATTTGTATTACCTTATTATATGTATTAAATTTGTGTTTCTTTTAACTATTTATCACACATTACAAAATGGCAAAAGTAAAAGTTGCAATTAATGGTTTTGGGCGAATTGGACGTTTAGTCTTCCGCCAAATTTATAACATGGACGGTATTGAAGTTGTAGCAATCAACGACCTTACAAGTCCCAAAGTGTTGGCTCATTTATTAAAATACGATACCGCACAAGGTCGTTTCAATGCAGAAGTTTCTTCTACTGATAGCACTGTTAGCGTGAATGGAGAGAGTATTACTATTTATGCTCAAAGAGACCCATCATTGATTCCTTGGGCTGCTCATGACGTAGATGTAGTATTGGAATGTACAGGATTTTTTACTGACAAGGCAAAAGCTGAAGCACACATTACAGCAGGTGCAAAAAAGGTAGTTATTTCGGCTCCTGCAACTGGTGATTTAAAAACGGTTGTTTTTAACACAAACCATGATATTTTAGATGGTACCGAAACCGTTATCAGTGGTGCTTCATGTACAACAAACTGTTTAGCTCCAATGGCTAAAGTTTTGGAAGATAATTATGGGATCATTAATGGTTTGATGACAACTGTACATGCATATACAAGCGACCAAAATACACAAGATGCTCCTCATGCAAAAGGTGATTTACGTCGTGCAAGAGCTGCCGCAGAAAACATTGTACCTAACACAACAGGGGCAGCAAAAGCAATTGGTTTAGTGTTGCCTTCATTGGTAGGGAAATTGGATGGTTCAGCACAACGTGTTCCTACAATTACAGGATCATTGACTGAATTGACGACAATTTTAGGTAAAAAAGTAACAGTTGCTGAAGTTAATGCAGCGATGAAAGCAGCTTCAAATGATAGCTTTGGCTACACAGAAGATGAGATTGTAAGTAGTGATGTGATCGGAATTACGTATGGTTCTTTGTTCGATGCTACACAAACAAAAGTTCAAACAGTTGGAGATACTCAATTGGTAAAAACTGTTTCTTGGTATGATAACGAGATGTCTTATGTATCTCAATTAGTTCGTACTGTTAACTACTTTGCACAGTTGATTAACAAATAATCAATGTTGAATTTAAAAAGGTCTGATTTGGATTAAGCCAAAATCAGACCTTTTTTACGTCTAAAATGTACAGTATAAGTAATTTATTAAAAATCCTTTATTGGTAAAAATCTCTTCGAATCTTGTCTTTATGCCAAAATGGCGAACGTTTAAATCGGATTGATATAGGTCTTTAGTGAAAACCAAATCCTTAGTTCCAAATGCTTCAAGTCTTTCAAGTGTGTAATCAAATAATAATTCGCTATCTGTTTTCAGGTGTAATATTCCATCTTCAATTAGAATAGATTTATACATTTCTAAAAATCTATCATTCGTTAGTCTTCTCTTGATGCCACTTTTTAAAGGCTGAGGATCTGGGAAAGTAATCCAAATTTCTGAGACTTCATCTTTCTCAAAAAAAGAAATCAGATCTTGTACTTTTATTCTTAAAAAACCTACATTTTTCAAGTCTTGCACTATAGCATTATTACTTCCCACGGCTATTCTATCTCCCTTAATATCAATACCAATAAAGTTTTTTTCAGGAAATAATTTTGCTAATCCAATGGTATATTCTCCTTTCCCACATCCAATTTCTAAAACAATAGGGTTTTCATTTTGAAAAAAAATGCTGTTCCAATTTCCTTTTATATTCTCATATAATACCTTACCAGGCTCCAATACGTTAAGATTCTCTTTGACTTGCACAAATCTTATTGATTTCTTTCTACTCATTGTATAGTAATACTAATTTTTTTAGCTTATTAATTACTCCCGCTTTTCCCATACTTTAGGTAAATGCTCTTTTCTACATACATCTATTAGTTAGTAGTCTACTAAAGCATAACTACTTGATAATCAGCATATTAAAAATAAATCAATAATGTAAATTTGCTGGTATATTTTATCAATAATATTAAATATCATAACTAACTGAAAATCAGACTATTATATTAATTTTTTAAATGGCTGACAATTTAATATTTGATTGTAATGTGAACATGTATCTAATATACTCAATTCTCAGCACTTATAATATGAATTAAAACTCATCTTTATGGAAGGCTTTTTAATTACATCGTAAACAAAATTAAATTTGGTTTCAATAACTATATTAAAATAAATACTCAATAATTTAAAGTTTTATATAACACATTAATCAAATATTTTAGGACTTTTTAAATGAACTCCTCCCCTATTTACAAAGAATTTATTTCAGCTACTACAAATGTACTTCCTCCTACGTAGATTAAATCATCCTCGGTACATTTAGAAACAGCATAATCAATTGCATCATTTACTTCATTAATAATCACTCCGTTTAGTCCAAAATCAATTGCTTTATTCAAAAGTTCAATGGCTTGTAATGCTCTTGGAATATTGGCTTGACAAAATATGTAATTGGCTTCTTTGGGTAATAGGCTTAAAATAGATGATATATCTTTATCTGAAACAAATCCTAATATCATCCAAAGTTGATGATAATTTGACATTTTTAAATTTTCTAAAATCTGTAAAATACCCGCTACGTTGTGGGCGGTATCACAAATTATTTTAGGAGATTTTGATAATGTTTGCCATCTACCTTTTAAGCCCGTCAAGTCCACAACTTTGGCAAAACCTTCTTCAATATTTTTAAGGTGTATCAAATACCCACTTTTAACTAATAAATCAACCGCTTTCAAGACCCCTATAATATTCTTGGATTGGTAATTGCCCATCAACTGAGAATTTATTTCAAAAGGGTATTTATCACCTATTCTTACAATTTCTAAATCAATGCTATTTTCTTTTAATGTAGAGCCGTTAGACTTATATTCATCAGAAGCAAAATAAATAGGAGCATTTTCTTGTTTTGCTTTATCCATAAAAACAGTTTCAGTTTCAGCATTCCTTTCACTGATAACTACTGGAACTTGTTGCTTTATGATTCCCGCTTTTTCGTAGGCAATCTTTGGTAAGGTATCACCCAAAATATCTGTATGGTCAAAACTGATATTTGTAATGACTGATAATATGGGGGTGATAATATTGGTGGAATCTAACCTACCTCCCAGACCTACTTCAATAATGGCAATATCAACCGCCTCCTTGGCAAAATAATCAAATGCCATGCCAACGCTCAACTCAAAAAATGAAGGGGCTAAGGTTTCTATAAAATACTGATTGTCTTCAACAAAATCGACTACTTTATTTTCTGGAATGATTTGTCCGTTAACCCTAATACGTTCTGTGAATGACTTTAAATGCGGCGACGTATAAAGTCCTGTTTTATAACCTGCACTTTGAAAGATGGCAGCTAAATAATGGGAAGTGCTACCTTTTCCATTTGTACCAGCAACATGTATAGCTTTAAACTTTTGCTGAGGATTATCTAAATGCTCGCAGAGTGCAATAGTATTGCTTAAATCAGCCTTAAATGCCACTTTACCTATCCGATGAAAGACGGGCAGTTTTTCGTATAAATATGCTATCGTTTGCTCGTATGTCATTTGGCATGATGTTAAAAGGGTTGCAAAGATAGTATTTTGATTTGTTTTAAGCCACAAAAAAAGTGCAAACCTTTCGATTTGCACTTGAATTATTTTTTATCTTGGATTTAATCTAAATGTTACTGTTCCCGTTGAAATGTCTGGTTTATCACCATCAGAAGTTGGTCGAAATTTAGTTCGCTGAACAGCTCGTTTATATTGTTGAGCTACGGCTGGGCTAACAGTACTTTCAATTTGTGTAACATCCACCACATCGCCATCACTATCCACTTTTATTCTAAACTTAATAATTCCCGTTTCGTCTGAATTGTCATCAACGTTTGGTTTAGCATTCCAAGTCCATCCCGTTAGACTTAATGCGCTTCCATTGCCTTTATTACCACCTGTTCCTCCACCACCATCACCAACTGGTTTTTTTTCATACGTTCCACCTTTTACTACATTTCCGTCTGGTTGCCCTTGATTCCCTTTTCCACCACCTTCTCCATCGGCTGCACCACCTTTTTGATTACTTGAGCCAGAGGTACCATTAGTATTTGCTGTACCTTTCTTTACTGGAAACAATGCTCCTTCATCTATTTTGGGTTGAGGAGGTGTTGGTTTTGCAGGTGTTGGTGCTGCTTCTACAGGTTTGGGGCTTGGCTTGGGCGTAACCTTGGCGGGAGGTGTTTCTTTCACCACCACAGGGCTTTTTACCTTGCTTGTAACTACGGGAGTTTCTTTTACGGGCTTTGGCTTGATGGGTTTAGCTTTTACCTCAACTGGCTTGACAACTGGCTTTTTAATTTCTTTCTTTACTACAACAGCCTCCGCCGCTTTCGATTCGATAGCGTCTTTGAGTGGACTTGCATGATTTTTGGTAAAGACATTCCCACTACCTTTTTTGTCCAATCCAAAGTTTACTAAAAAACCTCCGCCTCCAATTTGTTCCACCTTTTTGTTTTCAGTGGCTGTCCAAACGGTGATATACCAAAACAGGAAAAGCATTGTGGCAGTTGAAACTACGGTAGTTACGAAAGCGATTTGTCGGTTTTTGCTTTCTTCGGCTTCTAAATTGTAGGCTTGCATAGCTATTAGGGGGTTTGGAAATAGCTATTTTTTAATGATGAGTTATGAGTGATAAAAGTTGAACTCTAAAAAATACTTCTCGTTCATCACTCATAACTCATCACTATTTAAACTATTTCTTATAAATCCAAGTGTCTTGGTTGATTAATTGCGATACTTTAAGGGCTTCTTCATCGGCTTGGGTTTCAGTATTAAAACCTCCTGCCGATACTTTGATTAATTTTTCGTTGCGACTTGGAAAGATTATTGAAGCATCTTCATAGCCTTTTGACTTCAAGGTATTCAATAAAGTTTTAGCATTTTTTTTGCTTCCAAAACTTCCTGTTATAACAAAAAAACGTTTTTCACTATCAATTATTGTTTCTGATTTAGTTGATTCTATAACTCGCTTTTCGTTATCAAATGCTTTCGCTTTAATAGTTGTTGGAGCTATTGGAGTTGCTTCCGCTTGAAATTCATCAATTGTTTTAATGACGGGTGGAGTCATCGAACTACTTGATTGAAAAGGATTCAAAGAGCTTAGATTTGCTTTTGAATTATCATACATATAAATGGATGTTGCAAAAATAGCCATTCCTACAATACCATAAACATAAGGTAAAACGTTGCTCGGCAATACCTTACTAAAAAATCTACTTTTACGGATATTCGTATCTTCTTCCTCTTCCCAAATTTCAACGGTTGGTTCTCGGTCTTGGGTGGCAAAAACTTGCTGAACAGTTGAATCAGAAACGATGGCTGGTTTTTGAATAACCTGCAATTCGTTTTGAAGATTTACTGATTTTTTCAAGAAGATACTTTCCATACCAAAACTCTCACTATAAAAATTGGTAGCGTGTGGTTGGAATTGAATCTTATTTTCTTCATTTTGACTAAAAATACCTAAACCATTAATTTGATAAGTCTTATCAAAACTGATGTATCTTTTGGTATCTTCTACAAATGATTTTATTTTTAGATTTGCTTGTTCACGAGTAATTTGCTCTTCTTGAGCGATATAATTGGAAAGTAATCCATCGTCATTTTTTAATAACGAATTGAAGGCTAACCATTTTTGCGGCGGGGTAATGCTGCGATTTGAACCGTCGATTTTTGCACAATCAAAATTTGTTACAAAGCCTCCAAATTCTGGAATGACTACGCAGTCTTGCTCATAGAGCAATTCTTTGATATGATTTTGTACAGTTGTCATAGTTTCTATATTCGATTTTTGTTCGGGCGGCGTTCCGCTTTCGATGTTCGGTAAAACCCAAAAATCACAGCCAAAAATCTATTTTAAATGTCCTTACAAATGATGTTTAATTTTAGTTTTGGAAAAAGGATTTGAGATAAAAATATGCTCAAATTCCGAATATCGATAACCGAAATTCATACATCGAATATAAATTTAAAAAGAATATGACAAACCACCAAGAAAATTTACACCTTGAGTCGGATAATATAGGTAACGTTGATAATTTTTGCCCAAAACGTTGTTTGCAGAGATAAAAACGTTGAAATGGTCGGAAATCATGTAAGTAAATTTAAAACTTAAATCAATGATTGGGTCTAATTTTACCTCCTTGTTAGTTTGAAAATTATTGCCTTTCAACCCAGTCAAGATGAATAAATCTGAACTTACTAATAGCTTTTGTTTGACGGTAAAAGTATTATTCCAAACCGCAGTGAAATTTGGACGATGCCAAGCATTTTTAAGATTACCCAGTCCGCTATAAATATTTACGTCAATTTTTAAATTAGTACGAAACACATCAGGAATTTGGTAGCCAGCTTGTGCCAAGAAATTAGTAACCTTTACAGTGGTGGAATCATCTGAATACAATGCCTCAAAACGAGTACTATCTCTCCCTGAATTATTGAATACGTAGAAATCTTTGTAGGTAGCGTAGCTCAATTTTGCTTCTAAAGACAAACCATTATCCAAAGATGCTTTGCTGCCGATATAATAATCACCCGTTTTTCTCGTATTTTTCAAGTCAATAAAGCGATTCAGCCATTGGTTTTCATTCAAAAATGAGGTTAGATTATTGGCATAAACATCGCCTTCATAACCACCGAAGAATTTCAAACCTGGAATGGGTTGCACATCAATTTTTACAATAGGATATAAATAGCTATTATTGAAATTATTTTTTTCACGGTCGTTAATCACGTTTAGACCTGCCGTTATCGTGAACTTATCCGTTTTATATTGAAATGTTGGTTTCAATTTATAAAGATTGCGATAAAGCGTTATTGAATCTTGACGCTGGGCTAAAACCAAGGTTCCTTCCAAAGAAGCGGAGAGTTGCTCAGTTATGGGGAAGACGCCATTCATCACGCCTGTCCATACTAATTCATTGGCTTTTAGGTGCGTGAAAAGATAGGATAAATTTGATTTGAAGGTATAATCAACTTTAGAATCTTTATCAGCATTGCTGACCGTGCCAATGAAATTAAATCTGTTGTATGAATTAAAAATATCGCTTTCTGGAAAATCATAATTTTTAGGGGTGAATCCATAAAAATCAAAGCCACGACGTTCCCAGCCCAATGAACCTTCTAACTTGACGGCATCAAATGAAGTACGACTATGCACTTTTATAAGATTTTGAGAAATACCCGAGTAGTTTGCTCCCACGGGTCCTAAGCGAAAGTTATTATGCTTAATATAGATTCCATGATAATTGTTTTCGCCTACGGGAATACCTACGTGAGCCTCTAAGAAAGTATGTCCATAATTGCCAAAACCCGCCCGAATGATATTATTGTATTTGGCAGCTTTGGAGTTTTCCTTTGAACTACCGTCATCTGGCATAGCTACAGTTGGACTGAATTCAGGCGTTTGAACGGGTAGTTTTCTTTCCACAAATTCATAACGAATTGGCTTTTTGGCATCGTCGGCGGCAGAAGTTGGAATCTTTTCAAAAATACGATTGGCTTGTGGCAAAACTACTTTTGTATCTTTATATACATCAATTTCTTCAGTCTTTACGTCCCCTGCAGTCTTTTGGGAGTATGTATGAGCAAGCGGAAAACACGCTCCGATGAAAGAAATGGCTAATATTTTATGGAATGCTGGATTTTGCATAATTTTATTTCGATGTTCGATGTTCGATTTTTGTTGTTCGATGTTCGTTGTTCAAAATTCGATTTTTAGAAAAAAATTTAAAAGTTTTCAAATCTCAATATTATCTTTTCTCTAATGCTTTCAATTTTACTTTTGCCTCCGCAACGATGTCTTTGTCGGCTATATTATCAATTAAAGAGGTCAGCGTTGCTTTTGCTTGGAAAATATTATCAAGTCCCACGAAATCATCGGATAAAAGCAGATAGGCTTTTCCTACGATTTTGTCTGATGATCCTGAAAACTCATTTCTAAATTTAGCCATAATTATATCAGACGATTCTTTGTATTTCTTTTGGTTATACAACATCTGCCCAATTAAGTATTGAGCCTCCGCACCGAAATCGTCTTTGGCAAGGGCAATGGTTTGATTAAATGATTCGGTAGCTTTGGGATAATCATTTCTTGCCATGTAAATTTTACCAATATACAAAGTTGCCTTACTCTTGGCTCCTAAAACAACATCGCCCGAATTGGCAACTTCTCTGGCAAAATATAAAGTTGAATCAGTTTTAGTAGTCAAATAATAAGATTCCATCAAAGCAATTAGGGCAGTTTGTTGGTCTTTTTTATCAGCAGCATTAGTCAAAAGGCTTCTATAATTGGTGATAGCGGCACTTCTATTACCAGCCATTATTTCCAATTCAGCGGCTTTTTGAATGGCTCGGTTTACTGATTTATATTTTCTATCTCTGATTACGATATAATACCAAGTCAATGCTTCTGATTTATTTCCTAACTTCAAATATGATTCTGCAATCAAATACTTAGCTTCGTAAGATTCAATACTGATTGGATTTTTACGAACGTATTCCGTTAAAGCAGGAATAGCTTTATCATATTTCTCTCCATAAAATAAACTCTTGGCAGATTCATATTCCAAGCCAACCACAGAATTATCCGTTGGATTGGCTCTTTGATAATCTCCCAAAATTTGTCCAAATTCCTCTGGACGACCTACTTCATTGAGTTCTTCTTGTAAACCTGCCAAAGCATCTTTACTCTGCGGTTCGTTGGGATAATTTTTTAGAATATTCTTATAATCCGCAATCGCCCCTTCATGATTTGTAGTATTTTGAAAAGCAACCCCACGTTTCAACAAAGCGGCTGGAATTAATTTACTCTGAGGTTTATCATTTAACAATTTAGTGAAACCCGTAATGGCTGGAATGTACTGCCCCGCCACAAAATCAATATTGGCTTCTTGGTATAGAGAATTATCAACGTATAGTGAGTAGGGGTATTTTTGTTGAACACTTTGAAACGCACTTTTTGCCGCTTTGGGGTCGTTTTTCAAAATTAAAACTAAACCTTTTTGATAAGTGGCATAATCAGCATCAGCTTGGTTACTTGCAATGGCTTGGTCATAATATCTGAGAGCTTGGTCATAATTCTTTTGGGCAAAAAAGGTATCTCCCAAACGAACCACCGCATCTTGATAAGAAGATGAGTTGCCCGAAGCCTTCATGCGGTCGGCGTATTCACGAAAGAGTTTATTGGCTTTGTCGTAATCCTTGGTATTGTAGTATGAATATGCCAATGAATATCTACTTTTATTTTGCAAATCAACCAAATTTGGGGTTGTATTATCCACCGAGGCTATCAAAGATTGATACATTGGGATGGCTTCGGTATATTTTTTCTCGGCTGAAATTGCCTCCGCTTTCCAAAAATTTGCCGCATATTTCGTTTCTGTATTAACGGGCGATGAGAGTGATTTATCGAAATAAGGAATGGCATCAATGTATCTTTCATCATTAAATAATTTCACACCTTGATTATACGCAATCCGTTGATATGAGGCATTGGTGCGAGTTGAACGCCTTTTTAAGCTCTCAATATATGCTAATGCCGCTTGGTAATTATTGGAAGATAGGTAGGCTTCTGAAATTAATTCATTGGCTTCATCTTCGTATTTTGAATTAGGATATTTTTGTAAAAACCCCTCAAACGCTTTAATTGCCTCATTTCCACGGTTCAAATCTAATAATACTTTGGCATGATTGAAGTCAGCATCTTCGGTAACTCCTTTATTATAATTACTTTTTCGGGCTTGGTCAAATGCTCCGAGTGCATAATTGGGATTGTTGGCTTTCAGATAAGAAATACCCAGAATAAATGATGCGTACTGACCAAGGGTATCCCGAACGGCGGCTACGTTTTTGAGTTGTTCGGTGGCTGCGGCAAATTGGTCAGTTTTATACAAACTATATCCGTAGCGATAGGCTACGGCTGGCAACATTCCTTGCGATTTGAAATTTTTATAAATCGTATAATAATTTGCTGCCTTCTCATAATTGGCTTGTTGGAAATAAACCTCCGCCGTGAGTAACGCCACATCTTCTAATTTACGTCCTGAGTTTTTTTCTCTCAAAAGTGGTTCGGTATAAGCCAGCATTTCAGCAAATTTCCCTTGGCGATAATAACTGTGTGCCAACCAACCAGGGATTTCTGAACGATAAGTAGATGATTGTTCGGCTTTTTTGAAATCTGGAATGGCTTCTTGATAACGACCCGCACGGAAATTGATAATTCCTGCATAATAAGCAGCAGAGATGGCATTTTCAGAAGTACCACCTTTTATTTCATTGAAAATTTCGAGGGCTTCGGAATAGTCTTGTAATGAAAAATGAGAAATGGCTAAACGATATTGGGCTTCTTCGTCAGATTTAGGGCTTTTCTTTAAATAATCAACCGCCCGTGCATAGTCGCCTTGCTCAAAGAAATAGTTTCCTATTTCCTTGTATAGATTACTTGCAACGGGATGTTCAGGATAATTTCTGATGAAACGTTGAGCCAATAATTCCGTTTCGGGATAGCCTAAATAGAGACTACACATCACCACGTAATATTCTGCCCATACTTTATTGGCATCTTCTTTTTCTAATAATGCTTTATCGGCATCTAAGAAAAGATTGAATTCGGCTCGGGCGGCTTCGTAGTTTTTGGACTCAAAATGTTCCTGTCCATTGCGGAAATGAACCGAGACATCAGTATAGCTGAGGGTACTTTGAGCCTGAACTGGCTTTTGGGAATCAAAGATTAAACAAAGCGAGAGTAAGAAGACTAACGACGTTATTTTGTTCATTAGGATATGATTTTAAGGGCAAAGTATTATTTATATGCAAAGTAACGGATTAACGAGCATAAAATTATTTGTGAAACAAGGTAAGGTTTGTTAGTTTTGTTTGTTTTGTGATAAAGATTATTCACCAAATCATAAATAATTCATTCACAAATAATTCATTCACAACAAACCCCAATTTATGAAAAAATTTTCAATTTTAGCTATCTGTCTGATTTTAAATCACTTAGGACATTCTCAGAACTCCACAAATCAACCCAAAATCGAATATTTTCTTTCGATGAATCAACCCCAAACGCATTACTTTGATGTTACGATTCAATTATCCAATTTTGATGCCAAAACGAAACAACAAGGCTTTATTGACTTGAAAATGGCAGTTTGGACTCCTGGCTCTTATCTTGTCCGTGAATATGCGAAAAATGTGGAATCAGTGTCGGTGATGAGTAACTCCAAAGCGGTGAAGTCTGACAAAATTAATAAAAATACTTGGCGTGTACGACTGTTGGCTGGCATTAATGAGGCAACGGTCAAATATCGGGTCTATGCCAACGAGCTTACGGTGCGTACTTCCTTCATTGACGACTCGCACGGATACCTCAATCCTGCCTCTGTATTTATGTACGTGAACGAGTGGAGACAAGTTCCATCAACCGTCAATATTAAGCCGTATAAAAACTGGACAACCATTTCAACCGCTTTGAAATCATTGGGCAATAATACTTTTGAAGCCACCAATTTAGATGAATTAATTGATTCGCCGATTGAGATTGGTACGCAAAAAGTGCTATCATTCGATTTGAAAGGCATTCCGCATAAAATTGCGATGTATGGCGAAGTAAAAATGGATGAAGCCAAAGTTGCGAATGATTTCAAAAAAGTTTGTGAAACGGCAATGACCGTGGTGGGAGAACACCCCTGTAAAGATTATATTTTCTTGATTCATAACATTGCCCAAGGCGGTGGCGGATTAGAACATTTGAATTCTACCACTTGCCAAACGTCAAGGATGAGTTACTCAAATGATAAAATGTATCAGAATTTTATGGGTTTGATTGCCCATGAATATTTTCACCTTTGGAATGTAAAACGGATTCGCCCGAAGGCATTAGGACCGTTTGACTATGAAAACGAAAACTATACGCACTTGCTTTGGTTTTCGGAAGGTTGTACCAGTTTTTATCAATCGTATATCCTCCGCCGTGCTAATATACTGACTCCTGAAGAGTATATGACAACTTACGCAAATGAGATAAATACCATCGAAAATCAGCCTGGTAATAAGGTACAGTCGGCAAGTGAATCAAGTTGGGATGCTTGGATAAAATATTATCGCCCCAACGAAAACTCACGAAATAGTACCATTTCTTATTACGACAAAGGGGCTGTTTTGGGGGGCGTTTTGAATCTGGTGATTATCCAAAGTACACAAGGCAAAAAGAATTTGGATGATGTTATGAGAACGCTATATCAGGAATATTACAAAAAACAAGGCAGAGGTTTTACCGATGAAGAATTTCAGAAAGCCGTAGAATCAGCAACGGGAAAACCTATGAATGACTTTTTCCAGAAATACATTTTTGGCACGGAGACTATTCCTTATAATACCTATTTTGAAAGCGTAGGCGTACAATTGGTAGATAAAAATACCGAGAAAAACGAACCACATTTGGGCGTAGAAATGAGAGGCGGTGGCTTGAAAATCACGAGTGTAGTACGTGACTCCCCCGCCTACAACGACGGATTGAATGTTAATGATGAAATTTTGCAAATTGACGGCTTTAAGCCTGACGACATTACTAAATATGTTTCAAACAAAAAAGTGGGCGACATCATTGAGGTAAAAGTGAGAAGGGATGGTTTAGAGAAAAAATACAATATTACTTTGCAGAGAAATCCGAATAAAAGCTACGTCATCGAAGCCTTACCCAACCAAAGTAAAGAGCAAATGGAGATGTATAAAAAGTGGTTGTTTTTGTAAAACCTTTTTGCCATTTAATTTTAATAAGGCCTTCAGATTTGGTTCTGAGGGCTTTATTTTTGAAACTCAATAAAAATATATTATTTTGCAAAATAATCACTAAAAATCATGAGAGGACTCAACAAAGTTACACTAATTGGAAATTTGGGCAACGATCCTTCAATCCAGATACTTGAAGGAAATATAAAGGTTGCTAAGTTTTCGTTAGCAACTACCGAACATTTCAAAGATACAAACGGGCAAAATCAATCAACTACCGATTGGCATAATATAGTGCTATGGCGTGGGTTGGCGGAACTGGCACATAGTTTCCTCCACAAAGGCAGTTTGGTTTATGTGGAAGGAAAATTAAAAACCCGTAGCTATGACGATAAGGAAGGACAGAAAAAGTATGTTACTGAAATTGTAGCTGAAAACATTTTGTTACTTGATAAAAAAGGAGATTGAAATGCCCAAATAGGTGTTTCAATCTCCTTTTTTTGCCCATTTTATGGCGTATATCCATTCATAATAACGTATAACCGCTAAAAATCACATGAATACTTCAAAAATTATTCACCGAGAAGAAAACCGAATAAAGGTTGATTTTCCGTATAATCAACAAATTGCGATAGCCATAAAACAAATTAATGATGCTCGTTGGAGTCAAACGCATCGGGCGTGGCATATTCCAGATACTGAGGTGGCTTGGAGTAAATTAAAATCCCTTTTTCCAGAAATCGTTTTTAATGAAATTTCGATTATTGATAAACCCGTGGATTTAGGGAATGCCATAGTTCAGTCAGTTAATAATCAACCCGTTTCAGATTTTGTTAGTTACCAAAACAAGTCCAAAATTTATGTAGAAGTGATTGGTAGAAAAATTTTGGTAAAAATGCCAAAAAATGATGCTGATGTAAAGTTTTTGCTGACTTTGAGATTTAGCAAATGGGAAAAAGACCAATTTCTGTGGAGTATTCCGCATTATCCAGGCAATTTGGAGATGATAAAAAACTATTTTGGTGATAGACTTTTTGAGCTAAAAATTCATGAGGAAATTGAAGTAAATCTGCCCAATATTAGCACTCATCCCAAAATAAGCAAAAATGAAGTTTTAGTTTACAAAACAAATACCAAGCGATTGAAAGTGATTTTCGGATATGTTCCAGCATTAATAAAATACTTAAAATCAATACCTTATCACACTTTTGATGCAAAAAATAAATGGTGGACTATACCCTATTCTGAAAAATTTTTGGAAGAAGTTAAGCAAGAAATTACTGCCCTAAACCTAATATTGAGATTTGAAGAACAAGCCCAAGAAACCGATAAAGTACAACGAGTTAGTGCTTTTGATATTCCCAATTATAGGTACTGTCCAGAGGAGTATTCTCTCAAATTGTTAGAGCTGCGTTATAGCCCCAAAACCATCAAAACGTATGTTAGTTTATTTCAGGAATTTATCAATTATTATCCTACCCAAGACATCAAAACGATAGACGAACCTTCGATTATAAAATTTTTGCGGTATTTGGTAATTGAGCGCAAAATATCGGTTACTTATCAAAATCAGTCGATAAATGCTATTAAGTTTTATTATGAAAAGGTGTTGGGCGGGCAACGGAAATTTTACTTTATAGACCGTCCTGCCAAAGAAAAAACTTTACCATCGGTATTGAGTACGGAGGAGGTAATTAGGGTTTTGAAAGCCACAGAGAACCTTAAACACAAAGCCATACTAATGACTATTTATTCGGCAGGACTACGGATAAGTGAGGCTATTAATTTGAAAATCAAAGATATAGATTCTGACCGAATGCAAATTAGGGTGGAACAAGGAAAAGGGAAAGTAGATAGATATACGCTACTTTCGGAAAAAACGCTTCTGATATTACGACAATATTTTAAGGAATATCGCCCCACTATTTGGCTATTTGAAGGAATGAGAAAAGGGGAGCAATATTCTACCCGAAGTATTCAAAACTTCTTTCAGGCAGCCGTGAAAAAAGCAGAAATAAGCAAGGATGTAAGTGTGCATACGCTACGGCATAGTTTTGCGACGCATCTTTTGGAAAATGGAACAGATTTGCGATATATTCAAAATTTGTTGGGACACGCCAATTCGAAAACCACCGAGATTTATACGCATATCACCACGAAGGGATTTGACCAAATAAAAAGTCCGCTGGATAAATTGGATTTTTAACGATAAATATTTAGCTTTGGAAATGTAAAAAGCAATTTTTAATAAACACGAAAATAGTTGCGTATACATGAAATATAACCGCCATAAACTTGGCAAATAGAGTGGCTTTGGCGGTTATACACTCGTTAGCGGCAACTCTTGGGCGACAGTGCAACCTTGAACTTTACAACATAAATCAAAGATAGTGGAGACATTTACAATACCAGACGACTATAAGGAAAGCATGAAAAACGCTATCAATGAAGCGAGGAAAGATAGACCAAGATATTTTGAGTGGATTAAGAACGAAATTGAGATTATAATCACCCTTATAAATAAATATGACAAAGTCTATGTTCTTGGTGGGCTTGGTTCAAGACTAATCAAATCCACCCCAACATTTTACAACCAATTCTTAGCAGACTACAAAGGCATTGACAAGAATGAAGTTCAAGACGAATTACTACAAAGCGATGATGAAATTGAAGTGTTGTTAGAATATGCAATAAATGTTGCTACCGCAACACCCAATACTAACAAGAACAGCCTACCGACTAAAGAAGACATTGATGAGATTTATCAGCAGCTTGCAAAAGTGAAGTCCAACATAAATTTTTGGGAACTATCTGCCGACATTCCAAATGACGGTAATGAGTTTGACCATTGGTTAAGGACAAACATTATGCAAGAGGCAATCAATGTTCGTGGAGATGGCTATCACACTCATATTCGTGAGGTGTTCGAAGAAGTTTTTGCACCTCATAATGGTTTTCTTCAACAGTATTATGGTTTTGACGCTAATGATGTTCTAAATGTGATAATCAAACTTAACAGTTTGGTTTATTCCAAAGTTGGCAACCCTTTCGGTTCAATGCAAGCACATCAACGATTTGTTGAATGGTCAGATGAAACTCCCAATGAAACAATAGCTAAAGTAATGGGGGAAACGGGAAAACACTTCATCCAGCAGTTTACTGAAGCTAACCCTGACCTTTATGACGAATCCGCACCAGACAAAGTTGTTGCACATCATCTTGACAGAGTAGGAAGCTATGGAAAAGTGTTTTGGGTAATTCCCAAAACGGACAAAAATAAACTAATTTTTGAACGTTTGTCTATGCCTTTTGGCGGTAATCCAATTTTCTTTCAGCCATCAAAATTCAAAGCTTTTCCTCTTAACGACACCGTGCTCAAGTTAAAACCGCTGATTAAGGACGATGGAAAATATTATCACTTTTCTTTGACTCTCGCTTTCCGAAACATATTCAAGATTGTTGAGCAGTTGTTCAGAGAAGCTGATATGATTTATTACGAACAATCATTCAAAGGAAATAGCAACTCAAATTCTCGAGACAACTACATTGAAAAAAAGACCAAGCAGATTTTTCAAAAACTTCTGCCTACAACTACGTTCTATCATTCGTTAGACTATACCGTTGTTGAGAATGGCGAAAAGAAAAAAACAGAACTTGACATTTTGGGTGTTTCGACAGACACAGTTTATATCATAGAAGTAAAGGCAGGTGAACTTAATCTAAAGCACAAAAGAGGTGCTATGAAAGGGTTAAAAGACAGACTTGAAGAAACAATAAATG
>JANPGQ010000151.1:0-2673 GCA_031423975.1 Cytophagales bacterium
CTTCGTCTGATACACGGCAAAGGATAGCCGTGTTACGTTTTACCCCGTTACTAAAAGTTGAGCTAATAAATAATCTGCAATCAAAACAGCGATACAACTATTGGTTACAGCTGCTGTACTGGCTTGACCTACTTCCAAAGCTCCACCACTGGTAAAATAGCCTTGAAATGAAGAAATAGTAACAATTAGAAATGCAAAAACTACGGCTTTTATCAAGGCAAAAGGAACATTGAAAGACTTAAATTCATACTGTAATCCTTGAATATATTCTTGTGGAGCAATTGCCCCCGTGAGCCAACCTGCCAAATATCCACCCCAAATAGCCAGAAAAGCTGCCAGCGTTACCAACATCGGAAATACTACGATGGCGGCAATAATTTTGGGCAATACCAAATACGAAGTCGAATTAATTCCCATCACTTCCAAGGCATCAATTTGCTCAGTAATACGCATTGTGCCTAATTCGCCAGCGATGTTTGAGCCTACTTTTCCTGCCAAAACAATACCCGTAATGGTAGGGGCAAATTCTAAAATAGTGGAATCTCGCACGATGAGGCTAATAATATAATGCGGCACAAAGGGATTATCCAGATTGGCTGCCGTTTGTACGCACGTAACCGCACCCAAGAAAAAAGATACGATAGATACGATGAGCAATGAGCCGATGCCTATCTGAACGGCTTCATCGAAAACTAAGGAAAAATAGACCCTAAATTTCTCACGGTCGGTGAAAAGTTTCCCTAAAAAAATAAAATATTTACCTATTTTTGACATTTTCCTTGAGTTAAAGGAGTTAGAATGGTTAAAGAGTTGAAGAAGTCTTGGACTTCTTTAAAAATCTTTACCACAATCAACAACTTTAACTTATTAAACTGTTTAACTTTATAACTCTTTAATTTCTATAACTCCGAACAAAGGCAAAGATAATGAACAAAACGATAGTAGTAACAGGTGGCACTAAGGGTATTGGCAGAGCCATCGTTGATAAATTTGCCAAAGAAGGCTTTACCGTAATTACTGCGGCACGAACTAATGACGATTCATTCCCAGAAAACGTTCATTTTTTCAAAGCTGATTTATCCAAAAAACAAGAAGTAATGGCTTTTGCTGACTTTGTAAAAAACAGCATTGACCATGTGGATATTTTGGTAAATAACACGGGATTCTTTTTGCCTGGGCAAATAAACAATGAACCAGACGGTACGCTGGAAGCCATGATTGAAACCAATTTATACAGTGCTTATCACCTGACAAGAGGGCTGGTAGGCAACATGATGGAACGCAAAGAGGGTCATATTTTCAATATTTGCTCTACTGCCAGCATTACCGCATACACCAACGGAGGGTCATATTGTATCTCCAAATTTGCGATGTTGGGCATGAGCAAAGTGCTAAGAGAAGAACTGAAACCTCATCATGTGCGTGTTACAAGTATATTACCAGGGGCAACGCTTACAGATTCATGGGCAGGTGTGGAAATTCCAGCAGAAAGATTTATGGCATCTGACGACGTAGCCCAAGTAATTTGGACGGCTTATAATTTGCCAAGTACCACCGTTTTAGAAGAAATTGTCCTCCGTCCACAATTGGGAGATTTATAAAACAGATATGAGTGATGAGATATGAATTATAAGTTTTGGGTTATAGTAACTCACAATTCATATTCATTCTTTCAAAACGCAAATCCAAGCTCTAAACCAATACTTGGAGCTTGGAGTTTTGAAGATATTTTTTCTAACTTATTTAAAAAAAGAGGCTTAAAAGCATCCAAACCCACTTGTTCAGTCGTGGTAAAATCTTTGGTAAGTAAGTCATTTTGTTTTGAAACTAATAACCAATACGAAGCCTTTAAACGAATAAAAATAGTTTCTTGGGCATTGAGCCAAAGTGTTTTTTCGAGAACTGGACCCGCAATGATAGCATCCATATAGGCATCCACAATCTTGTTTGTATAAGCATTTTTTATTTCTGGATTAGTGCTATTATCCACATATCCATTTACAAAAATGGCATTTTCGGGTAAAATTCCTTCTACAATGTTTTTGGGTGTATCGGTCAAAGTTGCGTTGAAAGTTTGAGCCGTTCCTCCAATTGACCAACCCTTACCAATATCAAATTTTAATTCTCCGCCAAATTGTACTTTTGGAACGGCTGTTGCCCTTAGATAATTAATTTCACCCTTGTATTCAGGTTTTATTCTTTCTAATATTTCAAATACTAAACTCTGAAATTTTTGTGGTGTAAAACCCACAAAACCACCAATTTGTAAGCGTTTGTACTGAAACTCATAACCAGCATCCATGCGTAAAGGGAAAACCGTACCCACATAAAAACGGTGTTTTACATCAGACGATTCTGAATAAACCGTTAACGTATTTTTCTGTGAAAGAGCGGAAAAAGAAAAGAAAAACAGAGCGATAAATAGGATTTTTTTCATTTGAGTTTGATATAAGTTTAGCTTATTGTTGTTGATTACAAAAGTAACGCTTATGATTTTAAATATATAGCCAATAGATAATTTTAATGCACCTTATTTACCATTCTCATAACAGACTCACTATCATTCAGTTTTGATACTTCTGAAAGGCGAACCCATGCCAAATCTGTGGACTCTGAAGAAACGGTGAATGGTTCATTGATATCGGCTTCAAACAGAAATCTTACGTCATAATG
>JANPGQ010000152.1:0-1917 GCA_031423975.1 Cytophagales bacterium
TTGGATTAAGAAAAACAAACTGCTCAATACTTCTATCCGGAGCCTCCAAAAGCAATAGAAGAGTATCTCTAGCAACCTCAAATACTTCTATGTTATTCCTGGACAGCAGATATAAAACCGCATGCAACAACAAAAAAGAAAGTAACGAGAAAAAAACCACACTCCTAATCTTGGCCCACCTATTTATATCTCTGCCAAAATCATCTGTTATCAAAAAAATTCCAAGGGCGACTAATGGTAACGCGTCATTAATTGGGTACGATATATTCTCAACCGTAAGTCCAGGAATAACAATCACCCACGCAACGACAAATATTACAAAACCAATTAACTGACTCCACTTCAAATTGCGCTTAGAATTATATCGCTGTAAATTGATATAAATAAAAATAGAAACAATCGCGAAGGCCATAAGAAATATTTTTCTTGGGCTTATCCCTATAACGGCGAAATTACCGCCCGCACCCATAAAAAATATATCAAAGGCAAATAAAACAAATAAATAATATCGAAGTTTTTTCAATCCACTTAAAATTTGCATTTATTTTATTCAACTACTTAGGATATGGGCCGAGTTTTTTTGCAACCCCATGAATGCCCCCCCGAAGGCACTGCCACATTGATCGCATTCGGTACTCATCTGAAATTTGGGACGAAATAAGAGTGACCGCCAACGCCCTCAGTACATATAATTTCTGAGCTGTTGACAGCGACTCGTAAAATAAGTGATATATTGCGTTTCTAACCTGAAAGTAACGCCTTACAGGACTATAGGTGTTTGTTGAAAAGTTGTTTCTTTTCTCTATTTTCTCTGAAATTTCATGAGACATTTTCACGTTTGTTGTACCCATAATGATATGTCCTTGACGTATCATTCGCCAACACCAGTTGTTATCCACAAAATCAATAAATAACGCATCATTGAATCTGTTGGTTTGGTTCCATATCTTTAGATCAATCATGCAGCCCGATGTAATCAACTGAGAAACTGATTGTGCCCCTTCTCCACTCCATTTATTAATACCAATACGCCCAAATTGAACGAATGGAGAGATAACTTCTTTCCCGCCCCGTTCATCAATTAACTGAGGGCCTATGGCGACTACGCGCTCATCTTTTACTTGGCACTCTAAAATCTCCGCCCTCAATACTCCAATCATACTTTCCCCAGGGCTGCTATCTTGGTCAAATGCGATAATAAATCTAATGTCATTTTTTACAGCAGTATCACAACCGATATTTAATGCTGCAGCTAACCCGATATTTTTTCCCCGAGATTCAATTTTTAGCTTTGGACTTCTGAGTATTATTTCGGATTCGCTCAAGCCCCCATTATTGAATATAATAATCTGCTCAACACTTGGCTCGATTGACTTTATTAGTTTATTAAGTTTTTCGACATCCGGATAAAAACAAATGATTATTGATAAGATAGAATTCATAATCAATAGTCGATTGGAAAATCGGTTCTTTCACGATTAAAAAATTAAGCTAGAGAGATCGGCCGAGACTATTTTTAAAAACTAGGCGGTCTGATCTGAAAGGGCTTTTTTTAACAGCCTTCATGATAGAGCGCGAGAAGCTATCATTTACCGCCTCTAGTTCTCTCTTCCGAGCAACTAAAATGATGTGGCAAGGAAGGATTGGTTCGACACTGATGACTTCGAATCCACTATAGCGAACCAACTGCTCAGCAGACAGCGTATCAAAAACGTGGTGATGAAGACCTCTATTTTTGAAATTATGTTTTGATCGTTCTGAAAACTGTTTTATGTCCCCCGCGTCCTCGTCACGCGCCAAGTCATGTAATTTCAATATTTCAGGAAGATGAGTCAAATCTGTTTCGTTCATCCCAATATGGTAGTCTTCGATCATGTGGGCCAATGGCGTCACAGGCCGCCTGCGGTCGAAAGTACC
>JANPGQ010000153.1:0-1700 GCA_031423975.1 Cytophagales bacterium
AAGTGATTTAGGTAGCACTTCCCGATAGTTCTTTTTACTTTCGGGTATTTAAGATCGAACTTACCGATAGTAAAATAGAACTTTCGGGAAGTGTAATAATAAACATTCAAATCTATGAAAATTCAATTCGTCAAATGGCTCAGTGCTTTCGTACTAACCATCCTAACAATTAGCTCATTTCAAACGGTAAAAACTGACCCAATTGCTATACAAAAAGGAGTTCATATTTCCTTGATTGGCGGAAATCTTGGGTCACGCATGATGAATTATGGTTATTTTGAAACCGAGATGAACGTCCGCTATCCCGACAGCCAACTTTTTATCCGCAATATGTGTGACGGAGGAGATACGCCAGGCTTCCGACCCCATTCCGCCAAATTTTCACCTTGGGCTTTTGCGGGAGCAGAAAAATTTCAAACTGAATATGCCAATAATTCTGGTAGTGAGGGGCATTTTGAAAATCCAGACCAATGGTTAAGTCGCTTGAAAACGGATGTCATTGTGGCTTTTTTTGGCTATAGCGAATCCTTTAAGGGCAAGGCTGGATTGCAAAATTACAAAGCAGAATTAAACGCTTTTATCAAATATACCCTTCAACAAAATTATAATGGCGTAAATCCTCCCAAATTAGCCATCGTTTCGCCCATTGCTTTCGAGGATTTATCAGCACTTCATGATTTGCCCAATGGAAAAAAAGAAAATGATAATCTTTTGCTTTATACTTTGGCTATGAAAGAGGTAGTTCAACACCACAAATCGGTTCTTTTTGTGGATGCTTTTACGCCATCACAAAATTGGTACGCTACTACAAAAGAACCATTGACGATTGATGGTTGTCAGTTGAATGATGAAGGTTATAAAAGAATGGCGTTGCTATTGACCGATAAAGTTTTTGGTAAAACCTCTCCAAAAGCAGAAAACAATAGGAAATTGGTACAAGAAGCCGTTTTGGAAAAGAATTGGATGTGGCATAATGACTACAAGATTCCGAATGGTGTTCACGTGTATGGAAGGCGTTTCAATCCTTTTGGTTCAGAAAATTATCCTGCCGAAATAGAGAAAATCCGTCAAATGACCGCCATCCGAGATACGGCAATTTGGTTGGCTGCTTCATCGGGCAAAAAAATGGATATTGCCTCCGCAGATGCCAAAACGAAGATTTTACAACCTGTAAAAACAAATTTCAATCCCGACCAAAACGGTAGTCTTACTTACCTTTCGGGCGAAGAAGCGGTTAAGAAAATAAAAATGGCACCTGGTTATAAAGTAGAACTTTTTGCCTCCGAAACTGAATTTCCAGATTTGGCAAAACCCGTTCAAATGACCTTTGATAATAAGGGCAGATTATGGATTGCCACGATGCCAAGTTATCCGCATTATAAACCTGGCGATGCCAAACCTAATGATAAAATCATTATTTTAGAAGATACCAATAACGATGGAAAAGCCGATAAACAAACGGTTTTTGTGGACGGTTTGCACGTACCCGTGGGTTTTGAAATCACGCCCGAAGGTGTTTTTGTGGCTCAAGGAACAAATTAAAAATTATACACCGATAACAACGGAGACGATAAAGCCGACAAAGTAGAAATTATTTTGAGTGGTTTTGATGACCACGATACGCACCACGAAATCAGTGCTTTTGTAACCGATGAATCAGGGGCAATTTATATGGGCGAAGGCGTATTTTTACATACCAA
>JANPGQ010000154.1:0-7685 GCA_031423975.1 Cytophagales bacterium
TTTTAATATTAGTAAAAATAAAGTGCTTTATGAAATGAAAATTTCAATATTAAGGCAAGGCAGCGATTTTATTTGTTTTAATAAAAAGATATATGCCGTAACTTACAATAATACAGTCATGTGTATTGATGGGAATACAGGTAGCCTGCTTTGGGAATATAATGGCAATGGCAGTAAAAGTATTACAACCCTTCAAATAGCTGTATTTGATAAACAATTGATTATAGTATCAAGTTTTTATAAAACAACTTTGATTAGTTTAGACATAGAAACAGGTAAAGCTCTTTGGACTAATAGTGATATTGCCTTTTTTAACGATAATATGAAATTTTTATTAATTGACAATCAACTTTACTTCGGTAAAGATGATTTTATATATGGCATTGATAAAAATACAGGTATTTTATTAAAAAAACAGCAAGTTACGAATGGTAAAAACCATTTAATCTCAAATTTATCTTATTCCGAAAATAATAAACTGATTTATGCTATTGATAGTAATTTCATTAAAGCTTTTAGAATTAAGTAAACACTTTTAAAGTATCTGAGTCGTACGTTAGCTCAATACATATTACTGAGGGGTCTGTTGAACGAATAGAAGCCTTAAATTATATTTTTTCAAAAATTATTCGTAACTTACGAAATAACTTTTGAAACGAATCAAAAGGTTATGCACTCTTCTTATTTCACTTTCAATAATTTTAAAAATATAGAATATGGACAGTTTAACATTTTATATCATCGCTGGGGTGATATTTCTATTTTCAATGGGCGTAAAAATCGTTCGCCCGACGCATCGCGCCTTAATTGAGCGACTGGGTAAATACCACCGCTTTGCACAACCTGGATTTCACTGGATTATTCCGTTTATCGAAAAAATGTATATCGTGAATATTACGGAACAAATGGTGGACGCTGAAGCGCAGGAAATCATTACAAACGACAATCTGAATGCGTCTGTTGATGCACAGGTTTATTTTCGTGTGATTTCTGATGAAGAAAGCGTGAAATCATCGCAGTACAATGTCAATCGCTATCAATGGCAGATTGTCAACTTGGCACGTACGACACTGCGTAACATCATCGGAACGCTTACATTGAGATCCGCCAATAGCGAAAGGGGAAAAATCAATGCTGAACTGCACAAAACGCTTTTGGAAGAAAC
This sequence comes from Cytophagales bacterium, assembly GCA_031423975.1. GTDB lineage: Bacteria > Bacteroidota > Bacteroidia > Cytophagales > Spirosomataceae > Arcicella. The sequence goes on from JANPGQ010000154.1 coordinate 1,166, forward strand.
CAAAACATGGGGTATTGATGTCATTCGGACAGAATTGAAACAAATTGACCCGCCGCATGACGTACAAGAAACAATGAACAAAGTCGTGAAAGCCGAAAATGAAAAAATCGCTGCGATTGACTATGCGACGGCTCGTGAAACCGTTGCCGATGGTGAAAAACGCGCGCGTATCAAGGAAGCAGAAGGCTCAAAACGGGCAAATATTCTCCGTGCAGAAGGCGAAGCCGAAGCCATCAAAATGGTCAATGAAGCCGCCGAAGAGTATTTTATTGGTAATGCACAGATATTGCGTAAGCTTGAAGCCGTTGAAAAGGCGATGGGTACAAACACTAAATTTGTCGTGCCTGTAGGTTCCGATTTAGTGAACGTGATTAGCGAAATGGCAGGGATTGTGCCGTTGAAAAAATAGTTTTATTTTTGACCACTGAGGGGGGTGATGCGCCGGTTTTCCACTTATTTTATTTCATTCCACAAATAAAATAAGCGCACACCCGTCGCATCACTCCAATCAGTGGTCAAAAAAATCATTTACCAGCCTCAGAATGTAACAGCTCTAAACCCACCGCCGAACGTGGTTTAAACCCTGTCCACAGCTTGTCATTGGCGTTTTCATTCAGATTTAAATACTTTTCGTAAGGTTGTTTCTTCAAGTGAATGCCTAAAAATGCCGTTACGAAGTGCTGATTGATGTTGTTGATTCGGCGTTCATTCCAAGCGGGTTCAGCATAACGATAGTATTCATCGAAATGTAAACCAGCCTTTAAAGACTCTGGGGGTGGGGGATTGGGTGCAATATTGTGCCGCGCATTCATATACGTTAATAAATAGCGGTCAGCGTTCACTGCTCCTTTGTAAATGGCTTTAATGCCGTCTTCATATCCCGAAATATCGTCTTGATTGCCTGCGAAAAAAAACGTGGGTATTTTTAAACCTGCTAAACCTTCTGCATCCCAAACACCTCGCTGCATGCCCCATGGTGCAAACGCCACAACTGCCTTAACACGTGAATCGAAAGAAGCTTTGTACTCAGCATTATTGGTTGAACGAGCTTGAATCGCTTTGCTACCGCCTGACATTGCCCCAAAAAAAGTATCCATTTTGGCACTGTATCCTGCTCCTGCCACATTCAAAACACCATATCCACCCATTGAATAACCAATGAGTCCAGTGTTATTTGCATCGGCTAATCCTGCTAAAAAGCTGTTGCTATTAGGTTTTGAAAGCTCCGCCATTTGGTTGAGGATGAACAAAATATCTTTCGCTCGGTTCAATAAAGTGCTTGGGAAAGGAGCAGCATCGGCATAAGTAGATTCAAAATGGTCGATGGCTATTACTACATAACCTTTGGAAGCTAAATTCTCGGTCAAGTAAGTCATCAAATACCTCGAACCCACATAACCATGCGATACAATAATAAGTGGAAAAGCTCCGTTGGCAGTTTTTGGCTTGGCATCTCTGATGGCTCTTCCGTTAAATTGATAAGGAGTCAAAGGGCGTTTTGGGTCATTCAACATTCCCAAAACATGGTCGTAAGTTACCATTTCTTTCACATCCTCTGCTACATCGGCAGGATACCAAATTTCTACTTTCAACGGACGGTCATACATGGCTTCAACGCCACCTTTGGATTTCAAGACATCCACCTGATTTTTATTGACTAATTCCATCGTGCGAACTCCTATTTTGTGTTCGCCTCGCTTGGCTAATTCGGGCGCATCGGGCAAGGCATCACCGTTTAAAAATGGATCTGAATTGGTTTGTGCGTAAGATTGGGGAAAAATAACGAAAAGCATTACTGCCGTTATCAACAGTTTAATCGTGGAGTTTTTCATGGTTTTATTTTGATGAATTGTTTTAGGGAAATGATTTACAAATCAATATACACAAGGTAGGAAATATCAGTTTATTTATTTTCTATTCGGTAAAAAAAATCACGAATAGGATAAAAAATAACCCTTACAAATGCTCAAAACACTTATAAGGGCTTAGATTGTGCGTCATAAATTCATAACTCATCACTATATCACTCCTCTTTCGCCCAAATCTCATGCACTCGCACACCCATTGAATTTTGACCTGCGTGTGTCCAGTCTTTGCCGTTCAGTACGCAGTCAAAGGTGGAAGACGTTCCTATTCTTTTATTATCACGAGAGAAAAATTCAATATTTTCGGTATATTTTCCATCTTTGCTGACCGAGTAAGTTCCACCTCCCGTTCCAAAGAATTGGTGGGTATCACTATTGAAGGCTGCCCACTGAAAACGGCTTCCAGATAGTATTTTGAGGGTTTTTCTTGAACCTTTCAGAACAGTTTCCATCTTGAAATCTTTGCCTTCTCTGGCTCTGATTCTCCAAACCGAAGCCATATTTTTAGGAAATTTTGATTCATCAATTCGTTTCCAATCTCCTGCCAAAATGCCTTCTGCAATGTTTAAATCGTTATCTTTTGCCGTGTATTTATTGGCAACCGTGATGCCTACCAAAGTAGAATCGGCAGAATCAAATTCTCTTTTGAAGGAAAAAATTTTGTTTATGCCTGCACTCAAAAGCGTGTATGAACCTCCGCCCGCACTCATAAATTTTTTGCCTGTCATGTCATATACAGCATACATCAAGTAATTATCTGAACAAATGAGTGTTTGAATATTGCCAGTAGCATCTTTCTTTTGCCAAGCCCCCTTAGCAGGCGAAGTATCAGCAGCTTTACTTACCAAAAACGAAATAGAAAGGAAGAAAAATGTGATGATTTTTTTCATGAAATTATAATCGGTAAACGGTTCACGGTAAAGGGTGAACGGAGAGTGAAATAATGTAAAATAATGGATAAAATTTTATTAGCCAAACCGTTCACCTTTGACCGTAAACCGTTTACCGATAATTAACGAAATCCTTGCTAAAATCTTATAAACCCTACTTTTTCTTCTTAAATCGACAGGTTGAATTATCAGATTTGACAAAATATGCCTTATAATTTAAAGCTTTGGGATTGGTACAACCTACCAAATTCAAAACTTCAATACTCTTAAAATCAATGGGGTGGCTTTCGGCTTGCATGGCGATATAGCCTTCTTTCAAGGCTGTTCCGTCTTTCTTTTTCCATTCCTCAATAGTTTTTGCATCCATTTTAGCCACTTCCCAATCTTGCGTTCCGCCCACAAATCCACCGCCAATCTGAGTTTTGTTGTAGGTTAAAACGGTATCGCCATTAATGACATGATGTACTACCGAATCTCCCAAAACTATCGCCTCGGCTTTTACCCATTGGTCGCCATCGTAAGTTTTTGAATCAGAATCTATACAATGTTGTGGGCGAAGGCTTCCGTTCATGTACGCCTGTGTACCAGGAGAACAGAGGTTACCCGTATGACGCTCGCCCTTGCCCAAACCACCCAATAATTGCATTTCCAAGGACATTGGAAAGGTTTGTTCCATCGTCAAACTTTTGGCAGATTGCGAGTGTACCATAATACCACTATTACGATTATTCCAAACCGCTCCGCCAGGAGTTTGATTGTCATTAAAACGATATTCAAACCGAACGATATAATACGAAAATGGCTTTTTGTAATAGATATGACCATATTTTTCATCAAAATTCTGATATTGGTCATACATAACTCGCATCATACCGTCTTGAACCCTAAAGGTATTTTTGTAATTATCGTTCAGGGGCTGCCCTGATATTTTAATGTCCCAACCCGAAAGGTCTTTGCCATTAAAAATGGAAATCCAGTCTTTTTTCTCGGCTTTCTTTTGGGCGAAAGTGAGGGTTGAAAGTAGGATTAGCGAAAGGATGAGGGTGCTTTTCATGTTGAAATGGGTTTGGAATATTTTTTTATTTTTTACGATTTGTACGGTCGTCGTCCTTCAAAAGGACAACGACCGTATTCCATGAATAAAGATACCAAAAATTATTTCCCATTCTCCTTCACCCCCTCAACTTTCACTTTTTTCTCCACATACGCAGGGGCAATTGGTTTCAGGTAATAAGTGTATTCGTAATTTTTATAGTTCAAGCGATATTTTTCCAAAGGCAAATGTCCCCATGAATCTATTCCTGCCAAACCTGTTTGTTGTAAATCAACATTGAGGTAAATATCCTCTCTACCAATCAAATCGCCTGAGTGGAATTGGGCTTTATCTTCGGCTGGGTCGAGGTCTTCGGTTGAATGATTGATGGCATTAACGTTCAGATAATCAGCATCTTGCAGAATCATCAAACCTCTGCCTTTGGCATTTACAAGGCTCGCCCAACGGGTATCAGCCTTGTTGCCAGATTCTTGCGGACGAATATAGGCATGGTATTGGTCTTCTACTTTTCCTTCATATTGCCCTACCATAGCTCCCGTTTTTCTGTCCCAATAACTCTCTTGCGGACCTCTGCCATACCATTTTATCGTATTAAATTCTTTGGGTAAAGTCATCTGATTTCCGAAACGCATCATCATAGGATATGAGCCTTTTAGAGCCTCAAATTTATTCTTGATTTTCACCATTCCTTCTGCATCAACGTCATACGTGGTGGTATAAAGGGCATCACTATTAAGCATTTTTTTGGCAAAAATAATCTGTGGATTGCCATTGATAATACCGAGTTTAGCCTCAGAAACGGATTCAACTTTCCCCGTTTTAAACCAAATTCTTGATTTTTTTTGCGTACTCGAACCATAGTCATTATCAGTTGCCGCACGCCAAAAATCGGGTAAAGGTCCTTGTTTTATCAATGAAATCCCTTGTTTGATGTATGAACTCATCGTACCAATTTCTTTATCAAAAACAATAGTAAAATCTGGACCCGTTACGGTAATTTTTGCTCCTAATTCACTCACGGTTGGGGCTTTGCCTGTTACCAAAGTTGGAACTGGGCGTTTGAAGGTATTTAAAGCGAATTGTTCATAAGCCAATTCTGTATTGGTAGCCAAAAGTTGTTCACGACTTTTTAATTTTATAGAGACATTCAAGAAATATTCCTTCCCTGCCTTTACGCCAACTCTGGGCGAAATGGTAAAAATTTTAATCTTACCTGCTGCTATCCCTGTGAGGTCTTCAATCTTGCCTTTATCCACCTCTACCCCTTCTTCCAAAATTGTCCAAGTCAAGCTAAAATTATCCAAATTACGGAATGAGTAGGCATTTTTAACTTCAATTTGATTCAAGCCAACGTTTTCTAACTTGATATTTTGATAGACTTTCTTCACCTCCAAAGCGTGCGGATGTAGCTGGCGTTCAGGTCCAACGAGTCCGTTGCAGAGGAAATTTTTATCGGAATTAATGTCTTTTGCACCCCAATCGCCACCGTAGCCATAAATCTTTTTACCCGCTTTTTCGATGATTACGCCTTGGTCCACCCAATCCCAAATAAACCCGCCTTGCAGGTTGGGATATTTCTCAATGATGTCCCAATATTCCTTGAAATTACCCACTGAATTGCCCATAGCATGAGCGTATTCGCACATGATATACGGACGGTCTTTGTATTTCAGAGCGTATTGTTCAACCTGGGCGGGTTCGGGATACATGGGGCAAACGATGTCGGTATTCCATTCTAACTCGGCACGTTCATACTGCACGGGGCGAGTTTTGTCGTTTTCCTTCAACCATGTGTAAGTATTGTAAAAATTCCAACCGTTGCCAGCCTCATTTCCTAACGACCAGATGATGATGGATGGATGATTTTTATCTCGTTCAAACATCCGTTGGGTTCTCCTCATGTGGGAGTTCAAAAAGGCTGGATTATTGCCCAAAGTCTGCAAAAGTCCATAGCCCATTTCATGCGATTCTATGTTGGGTTCGTCCACCAAATAAAGCCCGTATTCATCGCAAAGCTCATACCAACGAGGATGATTTGGATAATGAGAAGTGCGTACTGCGTTGATATTCAGCGACTTCATTAATTGAATATCCTGTACCATTCTTTCTTCCGAAATCACGTGAATCGTTACGGGGTCATGTTCATGACGATTTACGCCTTTGATATAAATGGGTTTTCCGTTTACCAAAAGCTGTCCATTTTTAATTTCAGAAGTACGAAAACCAATTTTTCGCTTGATAACCTCCAACACTTTTCCATCTTTATCCGTCAAAGTCAAAACCAAAGAATACAAATTCGGAATCTCTGCCGACCATTGAGCCACGTTAGCGATTTCCCCTTTTAGCGAAAATTTAGACTTATTTGTCCCCTGCACCATTTCGGGTTTTAGGGTTTCCACGGTCAAGGCTTTTGCCCCAGCCGCATCCAAAATTTCAGCCGTCAGCATGATATTGGTATCGTAATACGAATGATTTTGCATCTCAACATCCAACGTAAACAAGCCATTTCGGTAATTATTATCCAAAATAGAAGTTACCCTAAAATCACGAATATCCAACTTTGGCGTAGCATACAAATAGACATCACGCTCGATTCCAGAAATCCGCCACATATCCTGACATTCCAAATATGAACCATCCGACCAACGGTAAACCTCCAAAGCCACTACATTTTCGCCCGCATGAACGTATTGCGTAAGATTAAACTCAGA
>JANPGQ010000155.1:0-23029 GCA_031423975.1 Cytophagales bacterium
ATTTTATAAGTTAATAGCATTTTTTTATCCATTATTCAATACCATTCTTTAAATAATTCAAAAATATTATTAAAACCATGACTTTAATTATCCGTGAAATAACCCCTTTGACAGAAAGTGATTGCTTTACTTTTTTTAAAAGAGTAAAATCCCAATTTGATTTTCCTTTACATACCCACGAAGAGTTTGAGTTAAATTTTATCATGAATGCCAAAGGAGCAAAACGCATCGTCGGCGACCATTCCGAGGTGGTTGAAGATTTAGAATTGGTTTTGGTGGGTAGTAACCTTCCCCATGCTTGGTTTACGCACCAATGCCAAAGTAAAGAAATCACCGAGGTTACCATTCAGTTTCACCGTGACCTTTTTGATGAAAAATTGTTGAAGAGAAATCAGTTGAGTTTTGTGAGGACTTTGTTGGAACGTTCGGCAAAAGGGATTGTGTTTTCGGCTGAAACTGCGGAGAGTCTAAAGCCTCGTTTTTTGAATTTACATCAAAAAAGCGGTTTCGATTCTGTGTTAGAATTGATGTCTATTCTTCATGATTTGTCTATTTCTCGCAATATGCATACCCTATCAAATACCTCATTTTCCAACGATTCCCTTTCTTATAATAGTCGCAGGATTGTGAAAGCCTTTGAATATTTGCAAAGTAATTACGACAAAAATATTACCCTCGATGAAATATCGAAATTGGTGGGAATGACCGAAGTATCTTTCAGTAGGTTTATTAAAAAACGGACTGGCAAAACCTTTATTGATAGTTTGAATGAAATCAGAATTGGTCATGCTTCACGTTTACTGATTGATACCACGCATACTATTGCAGAAATTTCTTATCAAACGGGCTTCAATAATTTATCCTATTTCAATCGAATTTTTAAAGCCCGTAATCATTCAACGCCCAAAGAATTTAGAGAAAATTACTCTGGAACAAGAACTTTTATTTAACGAATAGTTTACTATTATAAATTCCACAAAATCTTTGCATAAATGAAACCATTTTTACCACTCATTTTAATATATAGTTTGTTTTTGCTCTCTTGTAGTAAACAAGAAGAAACAAAAACACTTTTCACAAAATTACCCGCCGATAGCACAGGAATCACTTTTTCCAATCGTATTATAGAAACCAATGCCCGAAATGTTCTCAATTTTGAGTACCTCTATAATGGCGGAGGCGTTGCTCTCGGAGACTTCAATAATGACAATTTGGTGGATGTGTATTTTACGGGAAATCAGGTTGAAAATCAATTATATCTGAACAAAGGAATCAACAAAGATTCATCTTTGAAATTTGAAAACATCACCCAAAAAAGTGGTGCTACTGGCGAAGGGCGTTGGTGTTCGGGGGTGGCGTTGGTGGACATCAACAATGATAAATTATTGGATATTTACGTTTGTGCTTCCGTCAGTAAAATGGCTGATAGGTTAGCTAATATGCTGTATATCAATCAGGGAGTAGATAAAAATGGGGTGCCTACCTTCAAGGATATGGCAAAAGAATACGGCATTGCCGATACTACGCACACCACCAATGCTGCCTTTTTTGACTACGATAATGATGGTGATTTAGACCTTTATCTTTTGGTAAATGAGATGGAAAAAGTCCGTTATCCCAACAAATATGTGGATAAAGTGGTGGACGGTACTTCCAGGCGAACGGACAGGCTGTATCGTAATGATGGTGGGCATTTTACCAATGTTTCCAAACAAGCGGGCATCTTGATTGAAGGCTATGGTTTGGGCGTAAATATCACGGATATTAACCGTGATGGATGGAAGGATATTTATGTAACCAACGATTTTCTATCGGATGATTTACTATATATTAATAACAAAAATGGAACATTTACCGACCAATCCGCTATCTATTTTAAGCATACTTCCTACTCGGCAATGGGCAACGATGTGGAGGATTTGAATAATGATGGTTTAGTGGATATTTTGGCGTTAGATATGGCTCCTGCGGATAATTATCGGAAGAAAATGATGATTCCACCCAATAATTATTCGACGTATCAAAACAATGAAAAGTTTCATTATAATTACCAATTTTCACGCAATACCCTCCAAGTAAATCAGGGGAATAATCCTAAAACGGGTAAACCTACTTTTAGTGAAACAGGGCTATTATCAGGCATTGCCGAAACCGATTGGAGCTGGGGACCTATGGTTACAGACTTTGACAATGATGGCTTTCGGGATATAATTATCTCCAACGGTTTTCCAAAAGACGTTACCGACCATGATTATTTGATATACCGCTACCAAACCGCCGTTGGACTACAATTACCCTTAGATACGCTTTTAAGCTACATTCCTTCGGTAAAAGCAGTGAATTACGCTTTCAAAAATAAAGGAAATAAATCACTTCCTCAATTTGAGAATGTTAGTAAAGCTTGGGGAATGGATATACCAAGTTTTTCAAATGGAGCAGCTTATGCAGATTTAGACAATGATGGAGACTTAGATTATGTGGTGAATAACATCAACGACTCTGCCTTTGTGTATCGGAATAATGCTATTCAACAGAAACCAGCCGAAAGTCATTTTCTCAGAGTAAAATGCAAAGGTTTAGCCAATAATATCAACGGAATTGGGGCTTGGATTGATATTTCTTATAATCATGGAGAAAAACAGATTTATGAAAATACGCCTTATCGGGGCTACCTTTCTACCATCGAAAATGTGGCTCATTTTGGCTTAGGTAAAAACAATATTATTGACGAAGTGAAGGTTACGTGGCAAAGTGGTAAAGTGAATATTTTCACCAACGTAAAAGCCAATCAGACTTTGATTGTGGACGAACAGAAAGCTACTGAAAACACTCAGTTACCAAATAATCAAGTCGCCATATTTCAGGATATTACGGGCGAATTGGGCTTTAATTTTATGCACCAAGAAAATGATGCGATTGATTTTAATATTCAAAAATTATTGCCTCACAAACTTTCCCAATATGGACCCGCCATTGCCGTGGGCGATGTAAATGGCGATGGGTTAGAAGATGCTTTTATTGGCGGAGCTACCTATCATAAAGGTACTTTTTTACTCCAAAATAAAGCTGGAAAATTCACCAAAGCCGATTTGATTAAATCTGAAATCGACTCGACAAAATACGCCGAAGATACAGGGGTTTTACTATTCGATGCCGACAGAGACAATGACCTTGATTTGTACATTGTGAGTGGTAGTAATGAATCTCCCGTTGGGCTTTATATGTATCAGGATAGGTTTTATAAAAACGATGGCAAAGGCAGTTTTACGGAAGATACGAAGGCTTTACCGCCTTTTTTGAAAAGTGGTTCGTGCGTAAAGGCGGTTGATTTTGACCACGACGGCGACCTCGACCTCTTTGTGGGTGGACGAGTAGAAGTGAATGCCTACCCAAAACCTGTGAGTAGTTATGTGTTGCGGAATGATAGTAAAAATGGTATAAAATTCACCAACGTTACTGCCCAATTTGCTCCCGATTTACAGAATATAGGCTTAGTTTGTGATGCTCTTTGGACAGATTATGACAATGACGGTTGGCAAGATTTGATATTGGCAGGAGAATGGATGCCCATAACGATTTTGAAAAATAAGCAAGGAAAAAAATTAGAACGTATTGAAAGCCCAGAACTCAATTCGCAAATTGGTTTTTGGAATAGTATCACCGCTGGCGATTTTGATAATGACGGAGACATGGATTATATCGCTGGAAATCAAGGCATTAATACCATGAACAAAGTATCAGATGAATTTCCGATGACGGTTTATGGCAAAGACTTTAATTCAGATGGTTTGTACGATGCCATCCCAACGGTATTTTTTCCAGATGCTGAACAAAAACGCCACGAAGTTCCCTTCCATGTTCGGGATGATTTGATTAAACAAATGACCATTCTCAAAGAGAAGTTTGATAATTATAAAAAATATGCTTCCGCTGATATTACAGGAGTTTTGTCGGATGATGATTTAAAAAATGCCTTAATTCTGAAAGCTAATAATATGAATACCAGCTATATAGAAAATTTAGGAGCAGGTAAGTTCAAAATAAAATCATTACCATTACAGGCACAAACTGCTCCAATTTTTGGAATGTTGGTAGAGGATTTTGATAGTGATGGAAACCTTGATGTATTAATGGTGGGTAATGATTTTGGCAACGAAGTGTCGGTGGGTCGCTTAGATGCTTTCAATGGTTTGTTATTAAGTGGAAATGGAAAAGGGAATTTTCAACCACAAAGTCTTTCAAAAACGGCTTTTGGCGTTAGCGGCGATGCCAAAGGTTTGGTCAGAATTACCAATTCGGCAGGAAACCCATTGATGATGGCAACCCAAAACAGAGGGCCATTGAAAACCTTTAATTTAAGGAGCAACATTCTTTCAAAAGCCCTACAACCCAACGATGCAACGGTAATTGAGTTATTGAAAAATGGAAAAAAACGAAAAACGGAAATATATTACGGAACTTCGTTTTTATCCCAATCATCAAGAAGTATTTTGCTGATGCCGTATGTAAAATCAATGGAAGTGATTGATTTTCAAGGCAAAAAGAGAAGATTGTAAAATGCAGTAAAAACTTCCCGATTTTTCACTTCCCGAAAGTTCTTTCACTTTCGGGAAGTTCTGTTTGCAGTAAAACTTCCCGAAAGTAAAAATAACTTTCGGGAAGTTCAGATTAAAACATCTCTTTCAAAGCACTCCAAAGCAATTTTTTCTTCGGAATATCATTTTGTAAATCGGTCAAAGAAACGCCTGAAATAAATTTAATACCCTTACTTTCCAAAATTTGGTAAGGCGTTAATCGAAGCATTAAATTCACCTCCGACATCATTACACCAAAGCTAATCAACTGACTTACAGAATTTTGGGTAAAAATATGACTTAGATTTAAGTCTTTATTTTTACCCATTTCAATAATTTCAACATTTTGTAAAGTCAATTGAACAGCACCCAAAATTTTCCCTAACAATTCTGAATCTGTCGGGTTTAATTCCTTAACTAAAATGACTACTTTATGCTTTGGGCGGTACAAAGGAGTTGGCGTTGGTGGAGTTGAGCCGTGGTCAGTGTCTACACTGAACACATTCTTTAATTCGTGGTCTCCACTGACAACCTCTTTTACCAAAAAAATATCCTCTCCCGCCAATAATTGTTGCAGAGCAAACGTGTTGATTTCCATTATTTTAGACAAAATTTAATCATAAATTTCAAACAATCTTCGGGTTCTTCCACCATGCCCATGTGAGCCACATCGTTCAGTATCGAAGATGAAAAATACTTCGGCATCATAATCTGAGATTTGGCATCTTCGGGAGAAACACTTTTATCCATTTCACCAATAATAAACATCACCGAACATTTTAAAGATTTCAGAACCTGTCGGCGGTCGGGGCGGTCTCTCATGGCTTGCATTCCAGCCATTAACGCCTCTTTGGGCAATGTAGAAGCATATTGGATATGCTTCTCAATGATTTCGGGATGATTTTTTTGAAACTCCTCAGCGTATAAATTTGGCGTGGAAGTCTTGATAAAAAGTTCTGAGCCATGCTTATCAATAAACTCAATATTTTTGGTTCGAGCCACTTTCTTTTCATCCGAATCTGCAAAAGATGTCGAGTGAAAAAGCCCTAAACCCGTAATCATTTGAGGGTATTTTTCTGCAAAAGCTAAGGCTACATAACCGCCCATGGAGTGTCCAATCATTACACATTTTTCAAAACCTGTTGCTTGAATTTTTTCATGCACAAAATCTGCATAATCTTCAATGGTTTTTAAGTTACTAAACCGTGCATAGTCGGGCGTGATGATATAAAAATCCTTTTGCAAAAAAGGAACAAATCCACTCCAAACGGAAGAATCTTCTCCGAATCCGTGTAATAAAACGACTGCTTTTTTCATAATTTTTAAAGATTATCTCTATATTTTTCTCCTAAAACCATAGAACGCCCCCAAGCAAATAAACATTCCCGCAAAGAAAATTAAGCCAATTGCTTGATTGTAATACACAATGGCAATCATACAAACCAATGCTAAAATAAAGGCAATTATTGGGAAAATAGGATAAAATGGAGCTTTGAAAGGGCGTTCGAGCAAAGGCTCTTTTTTGCGAAGTCTTAATAAACTTAGCATACTGATGGCGTACATCACAGTTGCCCCCAAAACCGACAGGATGATAATTTGACTGGTTGTTCCCGAAAAAATAGCCACAAAACCTACCAATCCGCCCATAATTAATGCCCAATGTGGCGTTTGAAAACGTTGATTTACTTGGGCTAAGAATTTAGGTAAATATCCAGCCCTCGCCAAAGCAAAAACTTGCCGAGAGTACCCAATTGTATTGCAATGAAAAGAGGCAATCAGTCCAAATAATCCTAAACTGGTGAAGGCTTTTGCTAAGGTGCTATTTTTGCCCAAAGCCATTGAAAGTGCTTCGGGGAGTGGGTAATCAATATGGCTCAAATCTCGCCAATCGCCTATGCCAGCACACAAAATCATGACACCTAATGCCAAGAAAACTAAGGTAAAAATAGCATAAATATAGGCTTTGGGAATGGTAGTTTTGGGATTTTTGACCTCTTCGGCAACCATCGCAACGCCTTCTATCGCTACAAAAAACCATACGGCATAAGGAATGCCCGAAAACACGCCATCAACCGAAATAGTAGGAGGATTATGAGCCGTAAAATTATCTATTTTGAAGTACGGGAAAATGACAGCCATAAAAACTACCAATTCTGCCACCGATAATAAAGTAACAATTAATGAAAACCGAGCCGACTCTTTGATACCAAAAATATTGATAGTAATGAATACAAAGTAGGTAAATATGGCAGTTGGAATTTCTGAAATATCTGGATTTAGGAAATGAACGTAGCTCCCCAAAGCGTAGGCAATGGCGGGCGGAGCAAGCATAAAGTCAACCAAAGAAGCAAATCCTGCGATAAAACCACCCACCGAACCAAAAGCACGGCTGGCATATTCAAAAGCTCCTCCCGCATTGGGAATGGCGGCGGTGAGTTCAGTATAGGAAAAAATAAATGTTATATACATCACCGTTACGATGAGTGTAGAAATCAAAAAGCCGATAGTCCCTGATGAAGCCCAGCCATAATTCCAACCAAAATACTCACCCGAAATCACCAAACCAACGGCTATCGACCATAGCTGCATGGTATTAATAACTTTTTTGAGTTGAGGAGTGGAATCTGAAGGTTTTGACATTTATATTTTGCTTGATTTATACAAATATAAGCAATGAAAGGGAATGGTTGGTTTATTGTGAGGATTTTGGTATTATTGTAGGAAAAGAAAAATCCACCAAAATATCCATATCCCCTAATGAAATCTTTTTCGATAAAAACCACGTTCTTTTTAGTATTCATTTCAATAGCTGCCCAAGCCCAACAAAATCCTTTTGCGGGAGAATGGATTAATGAGCGTTATGTGAAAAGTATAATGACTTATCAATCGCCTTTCAAAGCACAGAAAGTGCAGGAAATGAGTAGTATTTCTATTCCAAAATCATCCAAAGAAACTATTTCAATCGGTTGGAATTTCCATGAAGGCGAAGGGGCAATGCTCAAAAAAGTGGGTACAAAATATCAATTAATCAGAACAGAATCAACAGGAAAACCTTTCTCTTTTGCTTATTTTCGTTCGGTAAATAAACTCAAAATTGAAAATGATTATTTCGTAAAATTGAAAACTGCTAATCCAGAAAACTTCTTAAATGAATTGCTTTTTGCGGGTAAATATCACGCAGGGAAAAAAGCTGTAACTTTTTCAACAGATGGGAAAGTATCGGGCTTAGGAAATATGTTGTACTACCGCCCAACGTATGATTTCTTGGGCGGAGGGCTTCAAAAAGATGTAATTTCTCTCAGTAAAACACCTGATTTTAAGCAATTTACCAATTATTTATTTGCCTTTAAAGATAAAATATTAACGCTCTATACTTTAAACTGTACTAAAATGGAGCCAGAAACTAAAGAATGTTTTGAGGCTAAAAGAGGGAAAATTATTTATCAGTTGGTGAAGGAGTAGAAGCCTCACTTCACCAATTCCCCAAGTGATTTCCATTGTCCATCAAAAGCCCAATCAAGTGTAATTATTTTGGCATCAATCGGTAAATTATTGGCGTGCCAAGCGTAGTCTCCACCTTTTCTATGGCAGTTTTTGTAATAAACCCGATGCCCCCATTTGGGTTCTGGACTACTGGATACATGATAAATTGGAGCATCTGCCATATTTTCATCAAACTTACAATCAAGCAAATAAAATTGAGCGGGACGATGATAACGCCCTAATTTATAGCCCTTATCTCCTTCAAAAGTACAGTTTTTAAATACCGTTTTGGAGGTTTCATGGTTGGTGCCATCGTGCCAAATGGCAGCGTTCATGTTGTGGCAAATGAATCGACAGTTTTCTGCCCAAGCCCAACCCCTCGGACAATAAAAATCTACGTGTCCTTCCATCGTACAATTCTTGAAATAATACAAACCTCCTTCTACATCCCAAGGACTTACGGTATCGCCTCCTCCTGCAATAAAAGTACAGTTTTAAATACCAACCGAGTCCCCCCAGGCATAGAGCGAAAGGCAAATTGATGTCCATCTTTGCGAACAATTTTTGTACCTTCGGTTTCATTTTTTTCACGGGGTAAAGCGTATCGGTCTTTTGAAACAGCTCCCGTTTTTCCTGATTCACTTACGCACGAAATAGTAGTATCGCCTTTGGCTTTCAGTCCGTAGTCGTTAATAATACTTAATTTTTCAAATACTAAATTATGTCCTTTCACATTGACGGTTGCTGCCCCGTAGTCGTCTGGGTTAGCACAACGCCATTCATCACGGGGTAATGTGATAGAAATAATGACTCCTTTTTCGCTTTCTCCTTTCAGGCAAACGAATGATTTTTCGAGGTATATTTTTTCGTTATAAACACCATTTTTAATATAAATAGTCCGCATTTTAGTGGAAACTGTATCCAAACTATTAATGGCTTCTTGAATGCTTTTAAAGGTTCCCGTCCCGTCTTTGGCTACTACAATTTTCTGAGAATTGGCAACGTAATTTATACTGATGAAAAGAAGAAATGATATGGTTTTTCTAATGTTAATTGACATAGTATTGTTGGAATATTTATAATTTATTGAAATTAATTGCCAACTCTTTTTAGCCATTCTGGATAATCCTTTGTTAATAAAGTAGAGGGCCATGTTCCATAGTAAGCATAGCCTACTCTTCGCTCATTTTCAATTTCAGCCAAACTGTATTTTACTACGCTATTTCTCCCTGCAAAGAATGGTTTATTGGTTTCTAATTCATAAAATCTTGCCCAAATGGTTGAATTAGGGTCTGGTACTACGATTCTGTCTTTGCCTTTTGGTTGAGAGACATCTTTGATATTTTCAACTTTCAAGCCCACAATTTTCACAGATTCTAACCAAGCTACTGCTGACTTAATCGCTTGTTTTATTTCGGGCGATGGCTTTTCTATAGTCATTAAAAATTTTATAATTCCTACGCTTTCATTGCCACTTATGGATGGCAATTCAAACATTCTGGCTTTGGCGGGTTTCAGCGTATTACGGTCGTGTTGGGCACACCAAGCCGTCAATTTTCCATGCTGAATTACCTGTGTTTTCAAGATACAATCAATTCCTTTTGCTACGGCTTTTTGGGCGGCTGGTATCAAAGTTTTATCCACTGCTTCAAAGCCATTAGTGGCTTCGGCAGTATTTTTCATTACATACATTACGTCAATCATGGCGTTGTCGTTGTAAGTAATGTGTTTGTGATACCCACTTGAATCGGGAAAAAATTGTCCCCAACCACCTGCATTATTTTGGGCTCTCAGCAAATATCTAATCCCATTTTCAGCCGCTTGAATATAAGCTGGATTTTTAGTTTTCCGAAAAGCTGCTACTAATCCATTGATTTCACGGGTGGTAGCTTTATCGTCAATGGTGGCATCTAAGAAATTTTTTTCAGCCAATAACGAGTTAATCAACGACTTAGAAAGCGTTTTTTGGTAATCAATCGGGTCGCCTTTGGGTTGTGGAAATCCACCATTATTTCGCTGATAAATTAACATACGTTCCGCCACAGAATCTTGGGGATAAAGCGTTGATATTACTCCTTTCTGTTGTGCTTTACAACCTGATAATGAATATATTATCCATAAAAAAGACAAAGCTGGCAGTAGGAATAATTTATGGTTTTTTATTTTCATATTTTTAAATAATTAGATTTTGAAAACGATTTTGCCCCGTGGTTGGTGTCCTCACCTACCCGATATACACATCTTTTATCCCGTTCTTTGAAATATTGATTTAGCGATTTTATACCCCTCAAATATCTGTTTGAATTTGATTAATCCACGGTGTAGGGTAATTGGTCCAGGAGGTGTTTGTTTTTGATAACCACTCCATCCAGCTAATCGTGCAATTACCCAAATGGCAAATTTTAATTCTGATGGATTATAGGGGTTTTTAAGCTTTTCTGTATTCCCTTCTAACGTGGGAGAAAGTACAGATAAAGCCTCGATTTCTTGTGCTGAAAAAGCGGTTTCTATCGGCTGTGACCCATCAGAGTCTCGGGCAATAAGTAGTTGCAAAACCCTTACAGCAGCCTCCAATGCTAATAATGACAGTTTACTAAGTGCTTGGTAAGTTGTTAAAGTTGAACCAAGCATATCAAGTCCTTGTGATTTAAGAAGTCTGAAAAGTTGTTCAATAAACCATCGCCAAGTGTACCACTGAATGAGTTGATAAGCATCTTCAAAGATGTCTATTTTATGAGAAGTCAATAATATCCAATGAATCGGTTCTTCATTATTAGCAACGGTTTGTTTTTTTTCTATTACTTCTATTACATTGACTTTGATAGACTTTGAAAGGTGATTATACTGTTTGTTTTCAGGTCTTTTCATGTGTACTTCGACCCATTTTACTTCCAATTCTGCCTCGTGTTTACTACGTTTATCCGTAGCAGGAAGTTTGATTTTATAAGATTTATTAACGGGAGTATTCAAAAGAATATCTTCTATTTTTTGGCCTTTTATATCTGTTTCAACGGGACGATTTATCCGCATACGAATCAGAAAATCAATATTCAACTCATTTTTAAAAGAATGCAAGGCTTGATAAATATCCGCTTCTCGGTCTGCAATAGCAGTCATTGACTCCGCTAAATGACAGACTTTATGAGCCTGTTTTATACTTTCAAACCAACGATAACTATCTTTATTTTCAAAGAGAATGTGATTGGTGAGGCGTTTGCGGGCTTTGACATCTAAGCCTGAATCTTGTAACTGATGATTTTGATTAAAGATGTGACAATGGGCTAATCCATAACAATGTTTAGTAGCACCATCTAAGACCACAACAGGATGGCTATAAAAACCATCGGTATCACCCGAACCTGCTTTGCCTATGCCTTCAATACCAGAATTGAGTCCAAAACCCAATTCTGTCGTATCTTCAATCAGTAAGATAGATTTACCCAAAACATTGTCAGCAACATGCTGAGTTATTTCTGATAATATTGATGTCATTTCTACACGAGGATTGCGAAGAAAGCGACCAAAGCCAATTTCTTCATTACGATTACATGATAAGTGTTTCAACACAACTGTGCGTTGAACCTCCATCGCCGATACTAAACAATCGTATTGACGAGACAATCGTTTTTCTACAAGCATTTTTATCGCTAAAGTACAATATTTCAAAGAACTCTAAAAGATGTGTATATCGGGTAGGTGTCCTCACGGGGCAAGAAATCAATAATAATCTCAATACCCAGGATTTTGCTTCAATTTCCCTTGATACGAATCCACCGTTGCTTGGTCAAAGGGGAATAACTCGCTTTTGCCACTTACAAATAATCTTGCTACTGCTTTGTCTAAGGTTACACCATCAATTACGTTGGTTGTGAGGTATTGTCCCCAATCCAAACGAGTCCAACCTGTTGGGGCAACGGTCAAAGTAGTTGGTTTATAGAAAGAGTTCAAGAATTGAATTTCTTCGCCATTATTTCTCCAGAACATATACTTCGGAACGTTGGTATAAGCCCCTTTTGCATCACGCATATTCTGAATTTTGGTACGTGTTTCATCAATTTTTTGAGACAATAAATTCCAACGGATTAAGTCAAATTTACGTATACCTTCACTACCAAATTCTAAATAACGCTCATTGGTAAGGGCATCAAAGAAACCTGCTTTATCCGTTGGTGTTTTACCAATTTTGGTTTCATTGCCTTTATAGGCTCTTTTTCTTACTTCTTCAAAAGCTGATATTGCCGCCGCTGTTGGCACTCCATTAATTTCATTTTCGGTTTCAGCAAACATCAATAGTACGTCTGAAAAACGAATCATGGGCCAATTGTAGCCTGGGTTCAATGCCGTGCCTGGCAACAATGGATTTCTCCAATCTTTTCTAAATTTACCGTCTGTCAATTCACCTAAACGACGGGGTGCTTTGATATTGGTGGCAGCAATAGAATATACGGTTACTGTTACATCACGACGAGTATCAGTTGAGTCAAAAGCATAGAAATAATTTGGTAATGCCAATAATCCGCCACCACCAGTTCCGTATCTCGAAGCCGCATTTACCGAAGGTCCATTATAATTTGCCATTCTACTATCAGACGTTGCATTTGAACCACCTGCTCCTACTTCAAAGATAATTTCGCCAGCGGGGTCGTAGGCAAATGAACTTAAATATTTCTTCCAAATATCTTCGAAAACTGGGTTTAATGTGTGTTCTCCACGTTTTGCCAATAAATCAGCACACTCGTCACGGGCAATTTTGTAGTAAGTCAGATAATCTGCATTCCGTTCTAATTTACCCGAAGTACGCAAAGAATATCCTCCTCTGAACAAAGCGATTTTGGCACGAAGAGCCTTAATTGCTCCTTTGGTGAGACGCTCATTTCTCACGGGAATTTCTGTACGCCAGCCCACCAAGTCAGTAGCGGTTTTCAAATCGTCCAAAATTTGTGAGTAAGTAACATCACGGTCAGCCTGGGGAATAAATAAATCTGTTTGTCTATAAGCAGGAACCATTGGAGCGGGTACATCACCCCAGTTACGGATTAATTCAAAAAAGAATTGAGCTCTCAATGTCAGAGCTTCTCCATGCAAACGGCGTAACTCCTTTTTATCAGCATCTGTTCCGTTGGTATATTGAGCCATCGCTGGAATTTGCTCAATACATAAATTAGCTTTTTCGATACCACGATAGAGTTGTAAAAATGGGTTTCTGATTTCAGTATTGGTTAAAAGCAATTGATAACGACCAATTCCTCTGCGACCATTATCCAAGTTTCCAGACACAATAATTTCGTCTGAATCATACGGATAATACATATTTATACGGATTCCGTAGCCATTATCGCCCATGAGTTCATCATAAACGCCAATCACAGCATTGGTAGCATTGGCAACATTCGAGAAAGCATCTTCTACACTAATTTGAGACTTGGGTTGCACTTCCAAATAATCTTTACAGCCCGAAATGATAAAGAAGGCTGCCGTGAGGATGGATATTTTTTTAAATATATTTTTCATTTTGATATATCTTTTTTGTAAAAATTAAAACGTCAAATTCACCCCGAAAACCCAAGTTTTAGCTCTTGGATAGCCAGCATAATCAACTCCTTGCGTTAATGGGTCGCTGCGGCGAGTGTTTACTTCTGGGTCAAAACCCGAGTATTTAGTAAAAGTGGCTAAATTATTAACCGTTGCGTAAAATCTTAATTTTGAAATCTTCGCTTTTTTCAAGATTACATTTGGCAAAGAATACCCCAAAGTCAAGTTATTGATACGCAAAAATGAACCATCTTCAACCGCCCATGAGTGCAACCAGTAGCGTTGTACCCGTACAGGCGACCATATTTCAGCATTGGCATTCAAGGCAGTCAATTGGGCTGGGTCAGTTACCACTTGTCCTGCATCATTGATATTGGTGAAACGATTTTTCATACTGTTGAGCATATTCAAGTTTGGCAATGAACCATCTGTCATCTCAATTTTATTAGCGTTATAAATATCATTCCCTACCACAAAGTTTACAAAACAGCTCATATCAAAGTTTTTATAGACAAATTGGTTATTCCATCCGCCCTGAAAAGTTGGATTAGCGTTTCCAATTACGGTACGGTCTTTATCGGCAGTTACCAAACCATCACCGTCCAAATCTTTCCATTTTAATGACCCTGGTTGTGGTGTTCCATACACTGAATTTACCGCAATACCAGGCTTCAAGGTATAAAAACCCGTTGGAGTGGTTGAATTGGGATTATAGGTAAAGTCTTCCACTTTATACATTCCGTCCGTTACAAAACCGTACATCAATCCTACTGGTTCGCCCACTTTTACCAAGAAATCATCCGTTCCATCAGAACCTTGCCAGCCCGAATTACGAGTCTGCTGCGTAATTGTACCTAAACTGGTAACGGTATTTTTATTGGTTGAAATGTTGAAATTACTATTCCAAGAAAAATTCTTGTTTTGAACAATATTGGCACTTACCTGCAATTCAAGCCCTTTGTTGGTAGTTGAACCTAAGTTTTTGATTTGTGAAGAATATCCCGAAACTGGCGGAATAGCCACTGCTAATAACAAATCTTTGCCTGAATTTTGATAAGCATCAACTGAAACTTGAATTCTGTTATTGAGGAATGATAAATCTAAACCTAAGTTTTGCGTAACCGAAGACTCCCATTTGAGGTCTTCAT
This sequence comes from Cytophagales bacterium, assembly GCA_031423975.1. GTDB lineage: Bacteria > Bacteroidota > Bacteroidia > Cytophagales > Spirosomataceae > Arcicella. Next base: position 14,738 of record JANPGQ010000155.1, read on the forward strand.
TTGCCAAAGCGATAGGAGCATAACCTGGCAAAACGCTATGATTAAGGGCATATTCACCCGTTACACCGTACAATTGTTGGAATAATAAATCACCAATACGGTTGTTACCTGCCACCCCGTAACCAAAACGAAGTTTACCGTCTGAAAGCACTTTGCTATCCTTCATGAATCCTTCTTTGGTAAATCTCCAAGCGAATGTTCCAGAAGGGAAAACCAATGAACCATTTTCATACTTAAATTTTGAAGAACGGTCTGAACGTAATGAAATCGTTGCTAAATATTTATCATCATAACTATACGTGGCTCTTCCGAACAATGAGAACAAACGGTTTGGAGGCGTTTCGTTTGAAATCGGACGGGCTTGCGTTGCTCCACTCGGTGGTGAGCCAAGTCCCATGTTCGCAAGGGCTTGGTCAGACGAAATATCCGCTGGGAAATAGCGAGTTTCAATCGTTGTACTTTTTAAGCTATAATCATAAATTTCTTGTCCAACCAAAATACTAAAATCATGCTTTTTACCAAATTTACGGGTGTATTGCAGTGTATTTGAGTTATTGAAAGTAACTGCATTCTGATTAAAAATGGTAGCCACTGGTAATGAGGCATAATTTCGTGCCGTTGCCGTGATTTTCGACCAAAATTGATTGGTACGTTGGTCATTATTATCAACACTAAAAGTTGAACGAAATACCAAATTTTTGAGAATATTGTAGGCAAAATAACCACTCAAATTGACTGCTTTGGTAGAAGCCGCTTGGTATTCTGCTTGCGTAATCAATATCGGATTTACCAAAGACCCTGAACTCAAATAAAGGTCGTTATCAAAATCATCAATGTTTGGCGTAGCAGTGGATAAAAATGGACGATACTGCACCGAGTGTCTCAAACGGTTGGTTGCTTTTGTTCCACTATTGGTTGTTCCAGCCCCATCAATGGTTTGGTTCTGATACCTTACACTAAACCCAACTTTCAATTTATCACTGGCTTGGTGGTCAATTCTAAAATTTGCCAAATAACGATTAAAACCCGATTGAAGCAGGATTCCATCTTCTTTATTAGCCGTCAAACTTAAGTTAAAACTTGTTTTGGCATCGCCACCATTCAAAGTAAGATTATGATTTTGGTAAACTGCTTTACGTCCAAAAACCTCATTTTGCCAGTTTACGGGGTTAATGGTTTTGTATTGGTTGGTGTTATCAAAAGTCCCGTATTGGTCATTAAAACCCTTTTCAAGGTTAGAATCTCCTCTGGTTCTTTCATATTGCCAACGAACAAAATCATAAGGGTTCATCACATCCAAAGTCTTGAAAATTTGTTTAAAACCCATTGAGCCATTATAACTCACAGTGGTTTTTCCATTTTTACCTGATTTTGTGGTAATAACAATCACGCCATTTGCACCTCTTGCTCCATAAATTGCGGTAGTTGAGGCATCTTTCAGTACGTCAATACTGGCAATATCTTGCGGAGAAATGTAAGAAAGGGCATTTTCAACCTGAATACCGTCCACGATATAAATAGGAGAATTGTCTTGAGTAATAGACCCTCCTCCACGCACCCGTATTTGCACCGCCGCCCCAGGCGAACCCTCTGAGGTTGTTACTTGCACACCTGCCAATTTACCCGTTAAGGCTTCGGCAGCATTTGTCAAGGGAATATCTCTGAGTTGTTTTGCACCAACCGAAGAAACTGACCCCGTTAAATCTCGTTTATTAACACTGCCGTAACCAATGAAAACAACTTCGTCTAATTCTTTTGAAGAATTTGCCAGAGCAATGTTTACTATCGAACGGTCGCCTACTCCAATATTTTGGGTAACAAAACCCAAAGAACTCACCACTAAAACTACAGATTTAGTGTCAGGAATTTTTAGCGAGAAAGCACCATCAGCATTTGCCGTAGTACCAATAGTTGTGCCTTTGATAAGAACACTGGTTCCAGGAACAGATTCGCCCGAAACGGCATCTTGAATTTTACCCGTAATTTGCCTCGTGTTCTGAGCCAAACTAATTTGGGTAATTCCCATCAAGATGAAGGATAAGAATAAGTAGATTTTTTTCATTTTTGAAAGAGTAATTAAATGAGCGAAATGATATTTTCATACTATTGTATAAAAATCGTTATTGTGTCTCAAAGACATTGTTTGATTCGTTTCTACTTTAAACTATCTTGCACAAGGCTGATTTTGACATAAAAAAATGGCTGTGATCGTGAACAAAATCACGATTACAGCCATTTTTTACTCAATCATTTTCTATCAAACTGCTACCTTCACCATCTCTACCAATTTGTCCACCACAAAATCAATCTCTTCGGCAGTATTGTATTTTGAAAAAGAAAAACGAACCGATGGACGATCAGGAGAAACGTTCAGAGCCGTTAGTACGTGCGAACCAATGTCAGTTCCACTGGTGCAGGCACTTCCGCCCGATGCTGAAATCTTGTTAATGTCTAAATTAAACAAAAACATATCACCTTCGTTGGACGGGGGAAAACTTACGTTCAAGACCGTGTAAAGGCTTTTTTCTAAGTTATCAGAATCACCATTAAATTCGATGCCTTCTATATTTTCTCTCAATTTCGTAATCATGCGTTGCTTCAATCCTTCAATGTGTTCACGGTGCGAATCCATGCCTGTATAGGCTAATTCTAACGCCTTCGCCAAGCCCACAATGCCATAGACATTTTCTGTACCTCCACGCATATTACGCTCCTGCGAGCCTCCATGTATAAAAGGGGCAATCTTATTTTTGCTATTGATATACAAAAAACCCGCTCCTTTGGGTCCATGAAATTTATGAGCAGCTCCTACCAAAAAGTCAATTTTTAATTTTTGTAAATCATGGCGATAATGCCCCATTGTCTGCACCGTATCTGAATGAAAAATGGCTCCATAATCCTCGCAAATTTGTCCGACTTTTTCCATATCCAACAAATTCCCAATTTCGTTATTACCGTGCATCAATGACACCAAAGATTTAGTATTATCCCGTAATAATTCTTCTAAATGTTTTAAATCAACGTGTCCTTTTTCATCTAAATCCACTAAACTGAGCTTGATTTTCCCCGCTTTTTCCAAATATTCCAAGGTATGAATTACGGCATGATGTTCCAAAGGAGAACTAATGGCGTGCTTAATATCATACTTTTCGATAGAACGAATAATTGCCATATTATCGGCTTCTGTTCCGCCCGAAGTAAACAAAATTTCTGCGGGCGAGGCATTCAAAAGCCCTGCAATGGTTTTTCTGGCACGTTCAATGGTACTTCGCACTTCACGCCCATGCGAGTGTATGGACGAAGGATTTCCGAAATTCATCTCCAACATCGGCAACATCGCCTCAATCACGGCTTTGTCGATGGGAGTAGTAGCGGCATTGTCTAAATAAATTTTATTCATTTGTTGATGATACTGTATCACGGATAGCCTTATCCGTAATAACATATTTTATTTACATTACGGACAAGGCTGTCCGTGTTACAGTTAAACCACTTCCCAATCCGATTCTGGCAGATATTCAACCAAGCCTTTTTCGGTTTTTCCAACGGCAACTCTGCCCGATTTTAGGTATTCCAAAATCTCCCAATTTTTCATGTATTGATAAAACTCTGCGATTTCGGTTTCCGTTCCGTTTTTTTCAATCACCACGTAATCAAGCCCCCAATGCACCACTTTGGCGTTCCAATCAAGATTGATTTCTTTGATGTCTAAGGGTATTCCTCCAAGGGGCGTTGCCAATTTGAAAAGAGCAATTTCATTGAAAACAATTTCATGGTCAAGGTACCCAAAAACTGCTAATACGTCCACCACCTTACGGATTTGGCGTACTAATTTTTCCACAGCATCACGAGATTCGTGTTTGAGCACAATGGTAAAGCGAGAAACCCCCTTACGCTCTGTTTCGCAGACCGTTAATGATTCAATGTTCAACCTTCTACGGGTAAATATAATTGTAATTCGGTTTAATAAACCGATGGTATTGGAGGTAAATATGGATAATGTGTATGTTGTCATTTTTTCGTTGTTCGATTAATGGTTTACTCTAATCTAATACTCGCCACGCTCCCACCAGCAGGAACCATGGGGAATACGTTTTCTTCTTTTTCGCAAACGATTTCTAATAAATATGGTTTGTCTGATGCCAAAAGTTTATCCAACGAAGCCGATAATTCCGCACGGTCTTCAACCTTGTGTCCATCAATACCAAAACCTTTGGCAATCGTAATAAAATCAGGATTTTGGAGTTCGACGAATGAGTATCGTTTCTCGAAAAATAACTGTTGCCACTGACGCACCATTCCCAAGAAATTATTATTCAAAATAATGATTTTTACGGGCAATCCACTTTGGGCAATCGTTCCTAATTCTTGAATGGTCATCTGAAAACCACCATCGCCGATCAAGGCAATTACCTCACGGTCTGGAGCTCCTACTTTCGCACCAAATGCTGCTGGAAGGGCAAAACCCATCGTTCCTGCACCACCCGAAGTTACCAAAGAATTGGGTTTCATGTACTGGTAATAACGATTGACAATCATTTGATGTTGTCCAACATCGGTTACCGTAACTGCCTCACCTTTAGTCTTTTTAGACAGCATCGCCACGGCTTCACCCATTTTGATTTGGTCGCCATCGTGAAATAAATCACGCTTAGAAACCTTCTCAAATTCTATTTCATCGTATTTATCAAACTCCGCTCTCCATTCAGCATGTTGTCGTTCTTTCACCAAAGGCAAAAGGGCTTTCAACACTTCTTTTGCATCACCTACCACGGGAGCAGTTGCTTTAATATTTTTGTTGATTTCAGCAGGGTCAATGTCAATATGAATGACTTTGGCTTGGGTGATAAATTTCGATAAATCGCCCGTAACTCGGTCATCAAAACGCATTCCGATAGCGATGATTAAATCGGCTTCATCCGTCAAAATGTTTGCTCCATAATTACCGTGCATTCCCAACCAACCGATATAATTGGGGTGGTCGTATGGCAAAGCTGACATTCCCAAGAGCGTTGTGGCTACTGGAATACCCGTTTTACGAGCAAAAGCATCTAATTCTTCCTCCGCTTTGGCAATCAAAATACCGTGTCCCGCAAAGATGTACGGCTTCTGTGCCGAGTTTATCAATTTGGCAGCCGCCTCCACTTGTGATTGCTTCGGAATATACCTCGGACGATAGCTAACTATCTCATCACAAGGCTTATAGACAAATGGCTTCGTCATAAAATCGGCTTGGGCGGTGCGAGTAATATCCAACAACACTGGACCAGGACGACCCGACTCCGCAATATAAAACGCCTTTGCCATAATTTCGGGAATTTCATCAGCATCCACAATCTGATAATTCCACTTGGTTACGGGCATCGACATTCCGATAATATCACATTCCTGAAAAGCATCCGTTCCCAAGAGATTTGCCTTCACCTGTCCGACTAAACAGACCATCGGCGTTGAGTCCAAAAGGGCATCAGCAATGGGAGTCATCAAATTAGTAGCCCCTGGTCCCGACGTAACCATCGCAACCCCCGCCCGACCCGTCATACGAGCGTAACCTTGGGCAGCGTGTCCAGCACCTTGTTCGTGGCGAACCAGAATGTGCTTGATTCTATCCTGATAGTCGTAAAGAGCATCGTAGGTAGGCATAATTGCCCCACCTGGATACCCGAAAATAGTTTTTACGTTATTCTCTACTAAACATTGCATGATTGCCTGAGCACCCGTTAAGAATTTGGGTGTTTCAGTCATGGGCATTTCTGCAGTCATGGTTTGTGTGTTTTCCATGTTGTATTTTTATTAATTGAATAATTTTATTCTTATGGTTTTGTATCTTTCTTATCTCGGTGATTCAATCTCTGACCTTGGATTATTGATGATAAAAATACAACCAAAACCAAATGAAAGAAAGTTAGCATCCTTTTCATTATAAGCGATTTGGTTATTAAACTTTCTAAAAAAAGTATTAGCTTGTAAAGCAAATCTATCACGAATAAAGTAACTTAAACCCAACCCAACTCCTCCTGAGAATTCACTACTATAAAAACTCGGTCTAAGTTGTACTGCTATAGTTGGAATATCATAAAATAATTTCCGATAATTATAGTTCACATCCACTTGCAAATATGGAGTTAATCGAGTTTTTAAAAAATTATATCTCAGAATTGGTCCAACTTCATAATTAGTAAATGAATAAAAATACTGACTTGAAACAAGCGGATTAGTAGTAGAATAACTAATTCCCAGATTTCCGCCAATCGAAAATTTATCACTTAAATAATAGTTAGCAGAAATTACACCTCTATAATTTTTAATAATCGCTCCTTGCACTGCAAATACGTTTCCATATTGGTCATAAAGTGTGTATGACTTATCTTGATATCTATATTCTGGATGAATTCCAACTGCCCAATCTCCCTTCTCCGTCTGTGAAAACCCTGATAATGAAATACTTAATATAATAATGGTGAGTGTCTTTTTCATTTAGTTGGTAGATTATGGTTTGATGTTTGTATAAAATTTCACAACTCCAAAGCCCTAACAATCAGCACTTTATTATCTTTTGAAATCACAATATTTTCGTCTAATTTCTTACTCCGTTCAATCATTCGTTGAATGGCTAAGTTGATACCGAAAGTGAATTTTTCACGAAGTTCTTCGTAGCGTTTATTTTCAGGTTTTACTGATAATTTCCCAGCTATATTTTTCATAAATATAAATTTTGTTCTGCCATTTTTTGTCTGAATTTGGATTCGTCAGATTCAAGGATTTTTTGGATTTTACACTTAACTTTTTTAACTAAATCTGGATTCAAGGATTTTTGGATTTTGGTCTCATTTTTAATTCAAAAAATCCACTAATCCAACGAATCCAAATTCAGACGATAACTTCAACGCCCTTTCGGATGTCTTAATCGTTTAACCTCCAAACTCTTAGCTCCAAAATTGATTAATAACCCTTTATCCATTTTATAAGCAACCAAATAATTCAATCCCTGAGCTAAATGAACATTCTCCAACAAAATTATTGCTTTCAATTCTACCACAATTTCATTTGCTACTACAAAATCGACCCTTCTACTTCCTATATTTTGATTATCATAAAAAATAGGCATTTCCACTTCTCTTGCAAAATCCACTCCTTGATTCGTCATTTCAATAGCCAACGCACGTTGATAAATTACTTCTTGAAATCCATTTCCTAAGTATGAATGCACTTTCATAGCACAACCTATGATTTTATAGGTCAGGTCATCCTGTATTTCTTCTTTCATTTTTTATTTGTGGTTAATTGATTGATATTTTTTGTCTGAATTTGGATTGTTGGATTAATGGATTGTTTGGATTCTACTCTTGTTTTCTAATCCAAAAAATCCTTTAATCTGACGAATCCGAATTCAGATAATCTTTTCTGTCTGAATTCGGATTTTTTGGATTGATGGATTTCTTGGATTCTGTGCTTGTTTACTAATCCCAAAAATCCTATAATCTGACGAATCCAAATTCAGACAATGTTCTCTATAAATCCGTCACACAGCCCAAACTCGCACTACTTACGTTTTTGATATATTTACGCAAAACTCCTTTGGTAAATTCTGACTCAATGGGCTTCCAAAGTTTACGTCTTTCTGCCAATTCTTCGTCTGAAACGTGCAATTGAAGGATATTATTCACAGTATCAATCGTAATCAAATCACCATCTTTTACCAAACCGATATTGCCACCTGCCTGTGCTTCGGGCGAAACGTGTCCTACCACAAAGCCATGTGTGCCACCTGAGAAACGTCCATCCGTAATCATTGCCACTTTATTTCCCAAGCCAGCACCCATCACTGCCGAAGTTGGTTTCAACATTTCGGGCATTCCCGGTCCACCTTTTGGTCCTTCGTTTCTGATGACGATAACCTGCCCTTCTTTGATTTCTCCCTTCGATAAAAACTCAATTACTTCCTCCTCACGCTCGCAAACTTTAGCAACGCCCTCAAATTTTTCTCCTTCTTTCCCCGTGATTTTAGCCACTGCTCCTTCCGTAGCCAAATTGCCATAAAGTATTTGCAAATGTCCCGTTGGTTTCAAAGGATTTTCGATAGGGAAAATAATTTTCTGAGCCTCAAAATCTAAGCTCGGTACATCCGCCAAATTCTCGGCAATGGTCTTACCCGAAATCGTCATACAATCTCCATGAAATAAGCCTTTTTCCAATAAATACTTCATCACCGCTGGCACGCCCCCAATGGCAAGCATATCTTCCATATAATATTTTCCAGAAGGTTTCAAATCTGCCAACAGAGGTGTTCTG
>JANPGQ010000156.1:0-5734 GCA_031423975.1 Cytophagales bacterium
CTTACACCAATTCTCCTGCAAGTGTAGGTTCGGGTTATCCAGACGATGATGAAGTAGATGAGATTTTGGATAAAATATCACGCTCAGGTTATGAAAGTTTGACCAAGGAAGAGAAACAGAAATTGTTTAAGGCTTCGCAGAAATAGATTTAGGGTGACCGACGCTCGGGTTGCGGGTTAGGTTTTAGGGCTACCGACGCTCGGATTAGGGGCGAAGCAGAGAATATTTTTCAAATTTTTAGAAAATATGAAATTAACATTATTAATAACACAAGGCACTGATTTTTTGATAGGAAGTGTCAAAGAAATTCCCGCTGTTTTAACGCAGGGAACAAGCATTTCTGAAGTTAAAGAAAATATCTTAGACGCTTTGGAATTGTATTTGGAAGATATGAGAGAGGAGCAAAGTAATCAAAAAATTGTTTATCAAGAAGAATTAATGTTTTCTTAGATGTCTGTAAAAAGAGGAAAATTCGTAAAGTATTTAGAAGAAAATAGTTGCTATTTTCATAGGCATGGTTCAAAGCATGATATTTTCAAGAATGAAATAACAGGGAAGAAGACCACCTTACCGAGACATCCAAAGTTAGACCCTTTTTTATGTGATTTGATTTGTAAACAATTAGATATTCCTTCTATTGACTAATGATTATGTACAATCTCATTCTTTCGCATGAATAATCTCATAACCAAAACATATCAAAATCAGATTAGCCAAGCTAAAACCAAGGAAGAAAAATTACAAATTGCTTCTCAACTGCATGATTATGTACGGACATTATCAGAAACTGAAAGAGAAGAGTACAAAATAAGTACAAAAGCGGCAATCAATAGTAAAATGGCAGTGATGGATAAACTCTTATCTGCCTACGAAGCCATGAAAGAAGACGCTTTACATTTTGCATAGAAAATGTAAAAAATCAGAAATTTTACCTCTAAAATGAAAAAAGCCTTAGATTATATCCTCAGTAGTATTTACCTCATTTATTTCTTTCTGATACTACTCATTTTCCATCCCATTCAAGCCATTTGTTTTCATTTTTTCGGACAACGAGTTCATCAGAAATCGGTTCATGCCCTTAATTTCTTTTTATTGCATGGCGTTTTAATTTTGGGGACAAGATTATCATTTGTTGAAAAAACCAAACTCCCAACGGATAAGCCCATCATTTTTGTTGCTAATCACCAATCTATGTTTGATATTATTGGGATGATTTGGTATTTACGTCAGCACTTTCCCATTTTCGTTTCCAAAATAGAATTAGCCAAAGGAATTCCTTCCATTTCCTATAACTTACGCAATGGCGGTGCAGCCCTCATTGACCGTAATGATGGGAAACAAGCAACCGTTGAGATTGCGAAGTTGGGCAAAATGATTGAGCAAACTAACTTTTCTGCCTGTATTTTTCCTGAAGGCACACGTTCACGCACGGGAACAATGAAGTCTTTTGCGGTTGGAGGTGTGGCAATTTTACTCAAAAAAGCCCCCAATGCTTTAGTAGTTCCCATTGCTATTGAAAACGTCAATAAACTTAATCCCAAAGGGTATTTTCCTTTAGTAAGTTTTCAGCATCTCATTTGGACGGTACTTCCACACATTGAAAGGCTCGATAAATTGCCCGAAGAGATTGTTGAAGAAGCGAGATTGGCAATTGCTGCGGTAGTTGAGAAGTAATTTTTACTTACATAATACCATTATTTACAAAACGGTCAAGCCCAATAGCTTGACCGTTTTTCGTTTCCCTCAAAAAATAAAAACAGGTATTTTTACCCTGTTCTCTTATTTTCCTACTTCATACTTTTGTTCTGCATTCTCCCTCTCTTTAAATACTAATCTTTAAGTTTTACCTCGTATTGCTAAATACAAAAATCTTGCTCGCTTAATCATCTGCTTACGATTTAACACTATTGAAAATGTCAAAAAAATCCCACAACTATGATGTAATCGTGATAGGAGGCGGAGCAATGGGCTTGTCCACCGCTTATCATTTGAGTAAAAAGAAGGCTAAAACGCTTGTTTTAGAGCAATTCAGATTTATCAATCAATTAGGAAGTTCGGCGGGAGTATCTCGCCAATTCAGAATTCCTTATCCAGAAAGTTACATGGTGCAAATGGTCTTGGATTCAGAACCTTATTGGGATGAATTGCAGTTGCATACACCCGTAAAATTGCTTGATAAAGTTGGCACTTTATGGTTTGGCGACCCTAATATTCATTCCACCGAAGGCAATATTGGGCAGGCAGAAAAGGCTCTACAAAGTCTAAATGTGCCTTATGAGTCACTGAAAGCCAAAGAAATTGAGGCACGCTATCATTTCACCAATCTGCCCGATACTTACACAGGACTTTTTCAACCCGATGGAGCAAGTATTGATTTGAGGACAACTTTAAAAACGCTTTATGACCTAAATCACGCCAATCCTTACGTGGATATGCGAGAGGAAAATCCAGTAATTGGGATAAAACAGGTCAAAAATACTTTCGAAATAACCACTCCCGAAGGTACTTTTATTTCGGAGAAATTGGTCATTGTACCAGGCCCTTACGTGGATAATGTGATACGATTATTAAACTTCACTATTGCGGCAACTTATTGGAATATGTCTTCGGCGTATTTCAAGAAAACTGACCCTAAAATTCAATATCCCACGTGGTTTGTTTTCCAGAATCCTGTCAATGATAATGGCAACCAATTTTATGGTTTTCCGAGTGTGGACTGGAATCATCCTGAATACATCAGAGTTTCCCCCGATTTTGTGATAAATCCCCTCACAGACCCCAATCAACGCACTTTAATTCCGAATAAACAAGAATTGGCTTATACCGCTCAGTGGGTAAAAGACCACATGAAAGGCTTAGACCCAACGCCTTATTTTACCTCCACTTGTTTGGTGGCTTTGAGTGATGTTCCGACCAAAGAATTAATCATTGACTTTGCACCTGATTATGTGCCAAACTATCAAAATGTGGTACTTTATGCGACAGGTTGGGCAGGAAAATTTGTGCCGTTTTTAGGTAAAATTCTATCACAAATGACCCTCGATGGTAAGACTCCTTACAATATCAAACCCTTTCAATTAGGACATAAATATTTCAGAGCGATTTGAAAAAGTAGTTAGATGTTCGTTTCTCGATATTCGATGCTCGGTAAAATGCTGATTCACAGTAACTTATTGTGTTCAGTTTTACCAGTTTAATTTTAAAAATTTCGCCCCGTGGTTGGTGTCCCCACCAACCACACGTGCGAAAGCAAGTTGGTTTGTATGCTGACGCAAGTGTGGTTGGTGGGACACCAACCACGGAGCGGTGACATAACTTATCAGAATTAGAGTCCGTAAAAACCTATAAGGTAAGGTTTCATTCCAATAACATTTAAAAACTATAAAACAAATGAAAAGATATTCAATTTTTGGAGCGGGAGCTGCTGGGCTTTATACCGCTTGGCGATTACTCAATGGTGAAACAGATACGCCCGAAGGCAAGGCAAAACAATTAGTAAAAGGAGATATTCTTGAATTATTTGATTGGGGAAAGTACGATTTCTCTCCCGAACATACGGGTACTCGTGAGGCAGGTGCTCGTATATGTACATGGCATTATCAGGACGACAAAACCAAATCCTACGTTGAATTGGGCGGTATGCGTTATTCTTATTGGAATGGCGATAATGACGGGCTGTCGGGTGGGCATCGTTTGGTTACCACGGTTATTTCACAATTGGGGCTTGAACCGTATTCGGTGCCATTCAATGAATCGACGAATCCTTTATATTATTTGCGGACTAAAAATATGTATCTCAATCAAATTACGTCCACAAATCCTGCTCCTTATTTTGCTGAACATTTTGCAGAAACGGATTCGCCAGATACAGGTTTTGCCACGGTTGAGAACTTGGCAGTAAATGCAGATACGGCGAATAAGACTCGTTTACAATGGTGTGATTTTTATCAAAATGGTCGAATAAATGTAGATTTACCCGATTCTTCGATATTTCAGAAAAGGGAATTGTTGAGCGATATTGGTTACTGGAATCTGATGTATGACCAATTAGGCCCCGAAGGATTCAGCTATACTGCCGATGGAAATGGTTATACTTCAAATGTCATCAATTGGAATGCAGCGGTTGCCGTGCAATCCAACAATGAATTTACGCCTGGAAATGAATACAAAACGCTTACGTTGGGCTATTCAAGTATGTTCAATGCTCTTTTTGACGAAATAGTGAAACTTGCCAAAGCCAAAGGAATTATCTTTGAATATCATGCCAATACTCGTTTACATTCTATTCTTCAAATTGACGGAGTGGTGCATTATAGTGTTGCCAAGCGTGAAAATCCTAATAAAAAATCAGGCTCAAATACTTGCGATGCCGCATGGATGGCAATGCCTCGTTATGCCATTGATTTAGTCGCCCAAGCCACTCGCTACGAAAGTCACGATGGTCTGGATGTCCTTAATCATCGAAAAGTTCAGCTTTATTTAGAGTCTGCCATCATGCAACCTTCTTATAAAGTGGGGATGTTTTTTGATTCTCCGTGGTGGACAGATACGGTCAATACGCCATATCCTGCCCAATTAACAAGCTATGAAATTACTAATGACGTATTAACGCAATTAAGCAGTTTTCCCAAAGAATACATAGTTGCCATTTCAGCCGATACTAATTTGATAGAAACGCCCTATGCTTCGGAAATTGACTTTATTAAAACGGTTCAAAATTGTATTCAAGAACGATTAACGTATCAGCAAGAACAGCAAATTTTAGCCGCTTCTGAACGCAATACGATTGGTCCAAGTGTGACGGATACTCCCATTAGACAAGTAGTTTATTTTGGAAATAATGCCCTTGATGATAAATCAGAGCCTATCTACGGACTTTTGGCAAGCTATGATGATGAGATGTACACGAGTTTTTGGCAAGAATTGGAATTAGGGCCCGACAGAGATAGAATCATTCCTATTTCTGAAAATACACAACCTTTGGAAGGTCCAAGAGATACTACGGAAGTAATGACAAAAATGCTTCGTAAGCAATTAGCTGCGGTTCATTTTGGACCAAGTTCAGATTATTCCGATGTTCCACCACCCTTAGAAACCAAGTACGTGGACTGGTCATTGCCTCCTTTTAATGCAGGCTATCATGCCTACGCAGCCCATTATAATATTGCCGATGTGCAGCAAAATATTCGTAAACCATCGCAATTGATTGATGGAGCAGATGCCAATATTTTTATTGTCGGAGAAGCCTATTCCAACGACCAAGCGTGGGTGGAAGGAGCCTATTGCACTGCCGAATCTGTCTTGAATGATTTTTTCGGAATAAAACCCATCATTGATTGCACGAATTACCCATTCATCTGTCCAATTATTAAACCTTCAAAATAAAAAACCATCATGGAGTCAAATACACAACATACTCTGCCAGTTGGAGCAAGAATATTGACCGCCGCCGAAGCGGCAACGGTCAATTTAGGACCTTTAACACAACTGCAAGGAACTTGGCAAAGTGCCAAGGGCATGGGCTGGAACGTCATTGCCGTGCCAGGTTCGCCAACACAAGAGTTTGTCTTAGAAGTAATTCCGTATATCGAAACCCTGACTTTGACGCCCGTAGTGGCTGCCAGTAATCGAGGTCCTTTTGTGAATGGTGCGGAACAAGTGCAACAACTCGTTGGTTTGATGTACAGACAAGTTATTACCAGTACTTGTGATACCCCTTTTTGCAATTCGAGAG
>JANPGQ010000157.1:0-2037 GCA_031423975.1 Cytophagales bacterium
GTCAAATTCTTTTTGACTTACTTTCTCAGATAAACAATTTTGCCATTGTTGCAGACAATCAGCGTAAGGAGAAGCAATAGTTTTGATTCTTGTAAGCAAACTTTCCAATTCTCCTTTCCCATTAACATTCACGAAATAACAAGCAATTTGCAAAGGTATTCCATCAATTTCAAGATTTGCAAATGTTTGATTGTCAGACAATTGTACTTTAAAATTTTCTTGTAAACATTCATTTACAAAAGCTAATCTTTCTTCTGTTGTAAATGAATCTTGGTCGATGATAATACCTAATTTTTCAAAAGGAATTTTGAGGAAACCAGTTTTCAGACTGTCCAATCGTTTTGTCAAAGCATCTTTACTTAATCCTCCTAAAACATCAACCGAAAATGGTTTGACTTCAACGCCTTGTATTAGGTATTCAATAAATGATTTATCGTCTTTTCCTTCTACTAAAATGATGTTTTTCATTATTCTCCTCTGATAGCGGTGTTGGTTTCTAATTCATATTCAAGGGTAGCAATTTCATGCTTTATGCCAATAATTTGATTGGTTTTGGCGTGACGAGCCATTTCAAAATAAGCTCCTTCACCCTCAAATTCCTCACAAACTTCCTCAAAAGCGGTAATTATTTCACGGCTATGAGTTGTAGCAAATAGTTGAACGTTATAATGTTGGCACAATTTAAAAAGCATTTGCCAGACTTCTTTTTGGGCGGTGTAGTGGATTCCGTTTTCTATTTCGTCTATGAGGAGATAACTTTTGTGATAATTTACATTATTAAAAATTATAGATATATACCGTAAAATTTTTTGCATGGCATCTCCAAAAAATGAAACGGGCAAATATTTTAAATTTCCTTTTTTCTTAACATAAAGAACATTAGGATAGCTTGCATAAGTCGTTAAATCCTCAATATCGTGGTCTATTGTTTGAACAGCTTCTAATATTTTCTCGTAGTGTCCATTAATTTTTGCATCATCAATTAATCGCACAAGGCTTTGTTTATTCGGTATTTGTCTATCTTTATCTAAAACTATGTCTATTTTGTTACGATTATCACCGAGACTTCTATTTTTCCATGAACGACTATTAATATCAAATTTATCCGTTACATTTTGTATGTGCGGTTGTTCATTTTCATCATTTAAAATAAGATTAAAAGAAAATACAATTTGTTGATTTTCAGAATTTAACAAAAATTCTTTTAATGATTCATCATTAGTGTCAAAAGTAGGATTTCTAATTTGTCCTGTTTCTTTTGCATCCTTTGAAAGTACAAAATACAAAGCCTCCAACAAACAAGTTTTCCCAGAGTTGTTTTTCCCAGTAATTAGATTCATCCTTGAAAAACCTTTTATTTCAGTTTTGTCAAAGCATCTAAAATTCTCTATTGAAATATTTTGTATCATTATTCTGTCAATTATTTTTTCAAATATACTTAATTTGATTGAAAGCTACTGATTGAAAGATAGAAGACGAGTTACTTATTATAACTATCAATTTCATCTTGAAACTCTTGATCCCAAATAAAACGCATATCAAATTTAAAATTGCTAAAAAGTGTAAATTCTAATTTATTCCATCGGTTATGTTCGCCTTCGGTTGTAATAGCGTGGAGTTTATGAACGTATTGTGCCATTTCAGATCTTGCTTCAAAATCCTCTAAATTAATAATTTTCTCATTTACGAATAATGTAGCTCCTGCTGAAAAATATTTGTCTAACCTTTGAGCGTTCATAATAGCTTTATCCCATGTTTCAATTTCTTCTGGGATTGCATCATATATTTTTTGCCCCAAATATGTGTATATTTCGTTAACGGTCATATTTATAGTTTATTAATTGCTAAATATTTTTTGTACTGTTTTACCTCTTACTCTTCAAAATATTCTAAAAACCAATCTCGAATAATAAAATAAAAAATATTCATAATCCACTAACTCTACCCCTTCAACTCCTCTTTCAAAAACTTAGCCGTATAACTCCCTTTCACCTTCGCTACTTGCTCTGGTGTGCCTTCTGCGATGATGTTTCCGCC
>JANPGQ010000158.1:0-25538 GCA_031423975.1 Cytophagales bacterium
TAAAGGAATTGCAAGAACAAGGACCTTTTGTCATTAAATTATACGAAAAGTATATTGATTCAAAATTACTGTTAACAAGCTATTTGAAATTAAAAGATATTTCAAAAGAAGATTTGAACAAAATTACCGCCAAAGATCCAGAAGATATAAAAAAGGCTAAGAGGGTTTTTGAATTATTAGAACAAATTGGTCAAGATGAAGAAAAGTTGAAAGAAGCGTATGAATATTATGATGCACAATTCAAATTTGGGATAAATTTATCTTTTAACCCAAGAGGAATTGTGGGAGACGACCCTGAGAATTTGAATGATAGGGAATATGGAAACAACGAAGTAAAAGGACCAGATGCTCGTCATGGCACACACGTTTCAGGTATTATTGCCGCCAATAGAAATAATTCTTTGGGAGTTGCTGGAGTAGCTAACAACGTGAAAATAATGGCAATACGGGCAGTGCCAGAAGGCGATGAAAGAGATAAAGATATTGCCAATGCAATCAGATATGCCGTAGATAATGGAGCGATGGTAGTTAATATGAGTTTCGGCAAATCAGTTTCGCCTCAAAAACAAGCGGTTGATGAAGCCGTAAAATATGCTCAATCTAAGGGTGTTTTACTAATTCATGCTGCTGGAAATGAAAATGAAGATATTGACATAAGCGATAATTATCCTTCTAAAAAATTCTCAGATGGAAAAATTGCAGATAATTGGATTGAAGTTGGAGCGACTTCTTGGATGCAACCACCAAGCCAAGTAGCTGAATTTTCTAATTATGGACATAAAACGGTGGATGTTTTTGCACCTGGTGTTGATTTGAAATCTACAGTGGTGGGTTCAAAATATGAGGATTTAAGTGGTACAAGTATGGCTGCACCCGTGGTTACGGGTTTGGCTGCGATGATTTTTTCATACTATCCAGAATTAGATTACAAGCAAGTAAAAAAGATAATTTTAGAATCGTCTATCAAATTCCCTAAGTTGAAAGTGAGTCAGCCTGGAACTGGTGAATTAGTTGATTTCTCCATCCTATCATTGAGCGGAGGAATCGTAAATGCGTATGAATCAGTGAAATTAGCTGAGGAAGAATTAAAGAAATTTTCAAGAAAATAAATTTAATCGAAATAAAACATTAAAAAATACGATTGTCTTCATGGAAGATAATCGTATTTTTGTTTCAATTAACACAATAAAAATGAATTATAGAAAATTAGGAAAAACAGGTTTTGAAGTTTCAGAAATAAGTCTGGGAACTTGGCAAGTGGGTGGTAAATGGGGCGATGATTTCGACCATAAAACTGCGAACAATATCCTTAACGCTGCCATAGATTCGGGCATAAATTTCATTGATACTGCCGATGTTTATGGAAACGGAGACAGTGAGAAAGCCGTTGGAAAATTCGTAAGATCTCGTTCCGAACGCATTTACGTTGCTACAAAATGTGGAAGACAATTAAATCCACATACAAACGAATCATATCAACCAGCCGTTTTGAGAAAATTTGTGGAAGACAGTCTGACTAATATGGGCTTAGAAACCTTGGATTTAATTCAATTACATTGCCCACCCACTGAGGTGTATTATCGTCCAGAGATATTTGAATTATTTGATAGATTGAAAGATGAAGGCAAAATATTGAACCTCGGAATCAGTGTTGAAAAAGTAGAAGAGGCTTTGAAAGGTATTGAATATGAGAATGTTACAAGCGTTCAGATTATTTACAATATGTTCCGCCAACGTCCACAATCGTTATTTTTTGAACAAGCTCAACAAAAAAATATTGGTATAATCGTGCGGGTTCCTTTAGCGAGCGGATTATTGACTGGTAAATTTTCCAAAACCTCAACTTTCACCACTGGCGACCATCGTAATTTTAATAGAAATGGGGAAGCATTTGATAAAGGTGAAACATTTTCAGGAATAGATTACGAAACTGGACTTGCAGCCGTTGAAGCGTTAAAAGTTATTTTTCCAAATCAAGAAAACCTTGCTCCAATTGCTTTGAGATGGATTTTAATGCAAAATGCAGTCAGTACAATCATTCCAGGTGCATCTAATCCTAAACAAGTAATTGATAATTTGGAGGCTTTGAATATTCCAAATTTGAGTGAAGAGCAACAAGAGGCTGTGGTAGGGATTTATGAGAAATATGTGAAGAAGGCAGTGCATCAGCTTTGGTAAGTATTTATTGAAATCAAAGGACAGTCTTATTTCATATATCAAGAAATAATTAAGTTTCTTCTACGATTTATACGAGATTCGTTTGTCGAATACGGTCGTCGTCCTTTTGAAGGACGACGACCGTAATTTTTCGTATAAATTATAGAAGAACCATAGTAAATGATTACAAAACGCTTTTAATCTTTTCAACCGCTTCCATCAAAACTGATTTTGGACAAGCAAAATTTACTCTAAAAAAACCTTCACCCATAAAAGTTTTGCCATCCATTACCCTCACTCCAGCTTTTAGAATTTCTGATTGGATATTGTCAATTCCAGTTCCTTTGGCATCAATCCATGCTAAATAGGTTGCTTCTAAAGGAAGCATTTGCAACCCTTTGTAGCCATTCAATTCTTGGTACAAATAGTCATGATTGGCTTTCAAATATTTTACTAAATCAAGTCGCCAATCTTCACAATCACGATACGCAGCCACTGCAGCCACTAAAGAGTGGCGTGGTAGCGGCGGAAAAAAGCCATTTTTGGCATCCTCAAATTTCTTTCTCAGTGCTGGATTTGGAATAATCGCAACAGAACAACCCAAGCCCGCTATATTGAATGTTTTTGAGGGAGCTAACAAGGTAATTGTCATATCCTGAGCCTCTTGACTCAAACTTGCGATGGGAATATGTTTTTTATTTTCATCCAAAATTAAATCACAATGGATTTCATCGGAACAGATAATGATATTGTGTTTTTGACAAATGGCTAATAGTTTCACTAATTCCTCTTTGGTAAAAACCGTTCCCGCAGGATTGTATGGATTACAAAGCATGAATAATTTCGTATCCTCGGTAATTGCATTTTCAAGGGCTTCAAAGTCAAAAGTCCAACGGTTATTTTGTTCAATTAATGGAAAAGTTTGAAGTTTTTTACCCACATAGCTTGGTGCTAAATGAAAGGGGTGATAGACTGGAATAGAAGTAATTACAGCCTCCCCTACTTCGCCAATTGCCCTACAAGTAGCCGTAATGGCAGGTACCAATCCTGGAATCCAAACTTGCCATTCTTTTTCTATTTTCCAGCCATAAAGTCGTTCTAAACGCTCTTGAAGGATATTTTTTAATTCTTCAGGAACAATTGAATAGCCAAAAACGCCGTGTTCGGTTACTTCTCTTAATGATTGCAAAATGGGTTCGGCACAGCGAAAATCCATGTCGGCAACGGGCATCGGGATAGTTCCTTCGGGGTCATTAAAGAAATCCCATTTGAAAGAATCTGTATTTTTACGATTAATAATTTCGTCGAAATTGTGTGGCATTTTATAGTATTTACGATTTGAATGGGATGGGTAATTTTACGATTTAAGATTTAGTTATTAAGCTGATTTTCAACATCTTCCGATTTTACTTGAATTTTATTCATATAGGACTTGAATTTTAGCGAAAAGAAAAATACCATGCCCATTAGTCCAGCATTAATAAAAAATCCCAATTGATATGAGTGATTACAGGCAAAAATATAACCCATCAAAAATGGTCCTATCAGCGCTCCTCCTCCTTCAAACATACTGATAGTTCCGTTGATTTTTCCTGCCGATTTTAAACCGAAAGTCTTGATAATGATGAGGTTGTACAAAGAATAAATTCCTCCCCAACTGATTGCCATGATGATTATTGAGCCCAAAATATAGGAAGAATCCATCGTTGAAAGTCCCAAACTACCCAAAACCATTCCTAAACAACATATTGAAAAAACAAAATTGGGATTAATATAATCGGTAAATAATGAAATTAAAAGTTTCCCAATGCCAGCTATGATAAAATATAAGCTCAAATAATAACCAGCTTGTTTTTCGGTAAAACTTAATTCCAAAAGATGAAGGAAAACATTGGCAACTGTTCCAACTAAACAGTAAAATACAAAAAAGCCACACACACAAATGAGCCAAAAAAGATGCGTTTTTGTAGCTTCTGAATAGGACATCCCTTCATGTAATAGTTCTGGATTTTGGATATCTTTCTCTTTGCCGAGAGCCGTTGAATTAATATCACTTGGTGAACTTTTAACAACTAAAACAATATAAACCAATATGATTAAAGGGAAAATAGCTAAGATTTGAAACGATTGACGCCAACCAAATTCTTGAAGCAAATATCTATTAACTGGTGAAAAAATGGCACTTCCCATACTTGTTCCAATCAGAACTATTCCCAATGCCAAGCCTCTTTTTTCTCTAAACCATGATGATACCAAGATAATACAAGATACTGAACCCGCCGCAATCATGGATACCCCCAATAGAAAATGAATTAAATAAGCCTCAAATTTATTGGTTATAAAACTGTAACTAAAAAGTGCGATGGTGAGCACTAACGAACCAAAAATCAACATCTTTTTGACTCTAATTTTATCAATTATAACCCCCGAAATTAAAATAAAGAACAAAGTAACGCCATTGGTAATTGACTCTCTTAATTTCAACTCATCTCTTTTCCAATGAAATTCATTCAAGAAGGCTTTATCGAAAACTGATAGTGAAGTTGTTGTTAAACCGTTGATAATCAACAATATAAAAAGCCCTGAAAAACAAATAATCCAGGGATAGTATTGATGTTTCCAATGACGGATTTGCGGTATTGGGTGAATATTTTTTTGAAACATTCTATAAATCAATGGTTTTTAAATGTATATCTATTTAGTAAACTACTATATTTATGGATGGGTTCACCTCCTTATTTATAATTTATAGTAAATTGCAACATATTTTAGTGTTGTTGAACATTAAAGCAATTTATCCCTAACGATTATACTATGAAACTCTCTTTAAGCTCAATTTTATTACTATTTTGCTCTTTCAAGGTTTATTCTCAAAAGCCAATAATTTTAGATGATATCCACTATTATGTCAGTGATTCTGCACAAAGACGAATAGCCATTGACTATTTCAAAACCTTTTTTAAAGGGCGTGAAATGGCTCAACAACAGATAAATTCACTTGATTTTATTGATTTCGTTACACTGCGTCCAGATGAATCAACGTTTAATATATCATTACCCGAACCATTAACCACTTTAAAAATAGGCAACTTACAACCTTTGGAGCGTGAAAAAGTTAAACCAGACCCTAAGAATCCGCCTATGTATGGCGTGCGTTGGTTGGCAATCAATACAAAAAGTATCAGAAAGACCGTCCAAAAACTCTTAAAAGCGGGTTATGACTTTGCTATACAAGATTTCACATTACCAACCGAACCCGATGTAAATGCCGTAGCCATGTGGGGATTTGACTATAACATAATTGTATTGGTAGAACGTCCGAAAATGAAAGCTAAAACACCTTTCGGTATCGACCATTTGCAATTGTTAGTTAAAAATTTGGAAGATAATATCAAATTTTATCAAGATGTTTTGGCTGCAGAGGTTTTGGAAAAGAATGGTCGCTCTGCAGTATTAAAAATTGGGAATCATAAATTTGTACTGTCTGAGCCTGAAGCATTAGGACTTGCAAGAGAACAAGTAATTGAGCGAGACACCAATAAATTTGTGGCAAATATTGACCATTTAGGCTTTTTATATGAAGATATTGAACCAGCATTTTACGGTGCAAAAGCCAATAATTACAAAATTGTAACCGAACCACACAAATTGATGGTTGACAATAAACCAACGCCCTACACTTTCTGTATCTTGATGAGTCCAGATAATTTACAAATTGAATTGGAAGAAGAGGAAGGCAGAATAACTGGACGGAAAGTGTATAAAGATATTTTGAGAATAAAATGAAAGTAATCACAACAAAATTTATGCAAAAATCAAAGCTCTTTTTCCTTATTCTTTTTCTCTTCATCATCATCTTGACGGGTGGTTTATATTGGTTTGAAAACCAGGAAGCCAGTCCTGAAGCCAATGAATATTTACCCTTGCCCGATAGTTTGATTCAAAAAATACAAAGCCAGGATTCCATTGAGAAAGCTAATTTCTTGAATACACCTCCGCCTAATATACAAGTTATTTCTAAAGAAGAAATGATTTTTGAACAGAAAAAAGATGCCTACACTTTTCAGATTTTCAAGGATTCTTTGGGAATAAAAATTGCCGTTTTATTTGGGACAAAAATGATTGGAGAAATTAGAGAAATTTCCCTAAAAAATATCATCAAAGCCGAAACAAGCGACTTAAATTCAGATGGTTATCCTGAAATATTGATATATACACGAAACGATAAGAAAC
Organism: Cytophagales bacterium; assembly: GCA_031423975.1. Lineage (GTDB taxonomy): Bacteria > Bacteroidota > Bacteroidia > Cytophagales > Spirosomataceae > Arcicella. Next base: position 6,391 of record JANPGQ010000158.1, read on the forward strand.
TCGTTTTTGTGGGTTATGAAGCACAAAATGACTTACGAAAATTTATGCTACCACAACTCATGGGGAGACAATCTTTTGGTTATGCAGGACAAGATACACTATTCATAGAAAACAATAATCTCATCAGAAGATTTCAATTCAGAAATGCCCAATTTGCTACTTTCCCTTCGGGTACACGTACTTGTGAATATGCCCTTGGACATGATTTGAAGTTTGCTATGGTGCGAACTTTGGATACAGAGTAAAAAAAACTTCCCGAAAGTAAAAGTACATTCGGGAAGTTAAATCAAATTTTCTATTTACCATCCAAAACAATTGCCTGAATCTGTTGCTGTTTCACTAATTCATTAAATTCAGGGACTTTTTTGTCTTTTATATCATTAAATTTAGCAATTACTTTGTCGATTTTGACGGCTAAATCTTCATACACAGCATAATGTTGCTTATTAGGTTTCACAAAACCATTAGACATTGCATAGTTGGCAACCCCCGCCATTTTATCATTCAATCTAATTGGAAATGCCAAAACATCCTGTGGAGCTTTTGCTTTTGTTTGCATCAAAGCATTTTCAATAACTTCCAAAGAATCAATCATGGGTTGAGATACTTTTTTGAGTTTTGAAACCAATGCAGTATCTTTTATCGAAGACAAATAACTACCAACTGAAGTCTTGATTTTCTTAATTTGATTAATCGTTTTATGACATTCAGAAACCTTTTTATTTACTTTCTGAACCAAATCAAATTGTGCGGAATAATCTTCGTCAGTGGCTTTTAAGCGAGGGTCTTTTTTGATTTCAAAGTTTTGTTCAGCCAACATTTTCTTATCTTCAATCAATCTAACTTTATACATTCCAGGCGTGGCAACTGCCCCTGCTATGCTTCCTGCCCACATTACGTTTGTTCCTTCTACTTCCACAGCATCTGAATAACTGAAATTCCATACAAAATTATTCATACCAACATTTGCAGGAATTGCCCCAGGCTTAGATTGTTTTGTATCTTCAAAAAAGTCTTTTGAAACCTTGAAGGCTTCTCCTTTTTTGTCTTTGATATCGGAATAGGTAATAATGGTATCGCCTTTTTCTGTCAAAAATTGTAGTTTCAATTCTTTGCTTGGCTTGTTGGCTAAGTAATATCTAACTTGAACCCCCAAAGGTACATTTTCACCAGCATCCGCATCGGGGCGATTGGGTCTTGCTCCACCATTCATCAAATATGAAGGACGGGGTTTAAACAAATGTGCTTCCGTTTTTACTTTACCGTCCATAATTTCATACAGAGGCGTTATATCATCCAAAATCCAGAAAGCACGCCCATGTGTTGCTACAACCAAATCCTTTTCACGCTTATGAATCTGCAAATCACGGACTGGCGATTGAGGTAAATTCAATTGTAGTTTTTGCCAAGAATCTCCGTCATTAAAAGATACATAAATGCCTCTCTCTGTACCTGCATACAATAATCCTTTCTTATTGGGGTCTTCCCGAACCACTCTACAATATTCATCCGAAGGAATTCCATTGGTGATTTTCGTCCATGTTTTACCATAATCTGTTGTTTTAAAAAGATACGGTTTTCTATCACCAAACATATATTTTGTTGCAGCCAAATATGCCTTTCCTTTATCAAATTCGGAAGGTGAAATCAAATTCATCAAAGAAAAATCGGGTAATTGAGTCGTTGGTAAGGAAACGTTTTCCCAATTTTTACCCCCATCTTTTGAAACATGAAGCAAGCCATCATCTGAACCCGCCCAAAAATTCCCTTTCTCAATCGGCGATTCTGCGAAGGTGAAAATTGTTCCGTATATCTCCGCTCCTGTCATGTCTTTCGTAATTGGACCACCTGTTTCACCCAAAGTCTTTGGGTCATGTCGTGTTAAATCTGGCGAAATCGTTTCCCAAGAATATCCTGCATTGTTAGTTACGTGTACATAATTGGAGGTAATATATATTTCCTTCGGATTATGGGGTGAAAAAACGATTGGATATGTCCACTGAAAACGATACTTTTTCACTCCAGAAGGTGCTCCAATACTCGATTCGGGCCACACAGCAACATCCCGAGTTTCACCAGTTTCCTTATTGTGCATTGACATTTGCCCGTCATATTCACCACCAAAAGTTATTTTTGAATTCAACGGGTCAGAGGCAATATAACCCGCTTCACCACCAGCCACTGGATACCATGCTTTCTCGTCAATACTCGTTCCATCCGTCCGTGAAGCAATTCTCACGGATGAATTATCTTGCTGAGCCCCGTAAACATTATAAGGAAAATCATTATCTAAAGAAACATGATAAAACTGTGCAGTAGGCATATCAACTTCCGAAAAGGTTGCTCCTCCATTAAAAGTTACTTCTGCTCCACCATCATCACCAATGATATAATTATCTGGATTCTTGGGGTTTATCCAACAATCGTGCGTGTCTCCATGATGAACAGCAATTCTTTTAAATGATTTTCCACCGTCATTAGATTTCATGGCATTTACATTCAAAACGATTAGATTATTCTCATTTTTAGGGTCAATTTCCAAATCCATGTAGTACCAACAACGTTGCCAAAGGTTTTTATCATCATTGATTAACGTCCAATGTTCACCACCATCATCCGAACGAAAAAGTCCACCTTTGGCATTTTCCACTAAAGCAAAAAGACGATTAGAATTTGAAGCGGCTACGGCTATTCCAATTTTCCCTAAAACACCTTTGGGCATTCCTGGTTTCTGACTGATATTCTCCCAAGTATCGCCGCCATCTGTTGATTTATACAAACCACATCCTTTTCCCCCGCTACTCATGGAATATCCATTGCGGTAGGCTTGCCACATCGAAGCATAAACAATGCGTGGATTATTGGGGTCAATTCTTACCATTACCGCACCTGTACTGTCATTTTTTGAGAGAATATTCTTCCAAGTTTTCCCTCCATCCACTGTTCTAAAAACCCCTCTTTCTGGATTTGGAGCAAAAGGATTTCCCACCGAAGCCACATAAACTACCTCTGGATTAGTAGGATGAATTTCAATATTGGCAATGGCATCAGCTTTCGGCAAACCCACAAATTTCCATGATTTGCCTGCATCGGTTGACTTATAAATCCCATCGCCATAGGATATATTGCTCCGCATATCAGCCTCACCCATACCTACATAAAGTACATTTGGGTCGGATGGAGCTACTGAAATTGCACCAACTGATGATGAATGGAAGGTTGAATCTGAAATAGGAAACCAATTTGCTCCTGCATCAATAGTTTTCCAAACTCCTCCGCCAACAGCTCCAAAATAATAAATCAATGGTTGGTCGGCATGACCCGCAACTGCCAAAGAACGACCAGACCGAAATGGTCCAATATTTCGCCAACGCAAAGCATTGAAAAGGCTATCATTAATTATTGTAGTTGAAGTCCGAATTGAACTGGTTGGAGCAACTACATTTTTCTTATTTTTCTGTGAAAATGAAATGAATGATAAAGTGGTAAAAATCAGGCAGAAAAGCCCTAATTTGAAAGGTAATTTTGCGTTCATGTTTTAGATTTTATGATGAATGAAAGTCTAAATTACAAAACATGAATCAATAACAAAAGTTAATTAAAAAAACATCTTTTCAGCCAAGCGAAAGGTATTACAATGAGCTTCAATAATATCCGTAATTTTAGGTGAATATCCACCACCCATTGAAACTACAATTGGCAGTTTATGCTTAATAGCTTGCTCAAAAACAAACTCATCTCTTCGATAACATCCTTGTATTGAAACACTTAGTTTTCCTAATTTATCCGTTGCTAAAATATCAACTCCCGAAATATAAAATAAGAAATCCGGTTTTTGTTCTTTAATTAATTTGGGCAATGTTTCAAAAAGTAAAGCTAAATATTCGTCGTCTTTTGTATAAGTTTTTAATTCAATATCTAAATCTGAAGTTTCTTTATGCAGAGGATAATTTTCCTTCCCGTGCATAGAGAAGGTAAAAACATGAGGCTCATTGAAGAAAATTTCAGCCGTTCCGTTACCTTGATGAACGTCTAAATCAATTACCAAAATTTTAGTAGCCAATCTATTATCTAATAAATAATTGGAAGCAATTGCTACGTCGTTTAACAAACAGAAGCCTTCTCCCCTATCCGTAAAGGCGTGGTGCGTTCCTCCCGCAGCATTCATCGAAATTCCGTATTTAATGGCACCAACCGAACAATCAATCGTTCCTTGAGTAATGATTGTTTCTCGCAAAATAAGCTGTTCTGACAGTGGAAAGCCAATTTTACGAATCATCTTGGCATCAAGACGAAGGTTTTTCAAATCATCCCAGTACGTCTTGGAATGAGTCCTTAAAATCCATTTTTCATCAACAGGATTGGGTGAAAAGAAGTTTTCAAGGGTGCAAGTTCCCTCATAAAGTAGCTGTTCGGGAATGAGTTCGTACTTCAACATCGGGAAACGATGTCCTTCAGGAAGTGGATGTTGGTAGATGGGTGAGTGGGCTATTTTTAACATTGTCTGCGTGACTTGGTCTGAATTTGGATTCGCCAAATTAATGGATTTAGTGGATTTGAAAATTTCTATAATCCAACGAATCTATTAATCTAATAAATCCAAATTCAGACAATAATATTCAAACAATTATCTCTTGCTAATTTTCTTCATTTCAGCAATAGTTTCAATCGGATTCTTTGCATTAAAAACGTAACTCCCCGCTACTAAAACATCTGCCCCAGCCGTTACTAATTTTTGACCCGTAATTTGATTAACGCCACCATCAATTTCTATCAAAGTATCTAAGCCTTGTTCATCAATCATTTTACGAAGTTTACTTACTTTTTGATACGTAATTTCTTCAAATTTTTGTCCACCAAACCCAGGATTTATCGACATCAACAAAACCATATAACATTCAGAAAGTATATCTTCCAAAACCGAAACTGGCGTTGATAAATTCAAGACAACCCCAGCCTTACAACCTGCGGCTTTGATTTGGTTTAAAGTTCTATGCAAATGCACCGTTGCTTCATGGTGAACCGTAATAATATCTGCCCCAATTTTAGCAAAAGTCTCAATATATCTTTCGGGTTTTTCAATCATTAAATGTACATCCAAAGGCTTGGTTGCGTGTTTTTTGATGGCTTCTATCACTGGCATACCATACGATATGTTGGGTACAAAAAGCCCATCCATTACATCAATGTGAAACCAATCGGCTTCTGAAGCATTAATCATTTCAATGTCCCTTTGAAGATTTCCAAAGTCGGCAGCCAATACCGATGGAGCAATTATTGTTTTGTTAATCATGGTTTAATATCGGAAGGTATCTTCCTTAAAATCAAAAATTTCTATTTTATTTCCGTTGTTTTTCTTTAAAAATATTTTGTTGGGTTCAAAAGCATCAACTGTCTGAATATAATCAGCATCATGCGGTAAATATAAGTTCACGTATTGAGCATCTAAAAATGATTTTTTGATGTCTTTTGTATAAATATCTGCCTCAAAGGTAGTTTTAATGTAGGAAGGATAAATAATTGTATCACCTTTGGCGTATAATTCCACTAATTTTTGAGCGACTTTTGGGTATGGATTTTCACTTCTTTCTTTTGCCCGGTAATTATATTTTAAGGATACATCATTCAAAACATCTTTAACGGTCAGGCTTACGAAATACAGTTGAACTGCAAAAATAGCCCAAACAAAATAGTTTAATGGTTTAAATTTTGAAACGTATAATAATGCTATTCCAGAAAAAATAATGGTATATGGAAAAGAAAAACCCGAATAACGCTGTTGTGCCAAAGCGTAAGTATGACCATTTTTGATAGTCATTACAATCAGAAATACAGTGGGTAAAAATGCTAAAATAGTCATTAACCACATTTGCTTTCTAAAAATCACCTCTTTGTTTGCCTTCCAATAATCAACAAAAACATAAATCAATATGCCCGAATTTACTAATTCTAAATATTGCCAATTTGCGGTTGAATAGAGCATGAAACTTACAAAGTTTACCCCCAAAACAATTCCTAACCAATATAATTTTTCAGTTTTTTTATACTGGTAAATTGAAAATAATGAGGTTATTAAAGCAATGAAAGCAATTATTAGGTTTTTCTTGCCTACTAAACTCGCAGTCAATCCATTACTAAAAATGAATAAATCAGTAAAAAAAGGAATTGCTTTTTTAGTTAGCGTTTTAACGGTTACAGGGTCAATATAACCTTCGTGCGGATTCGGAATTCGGTGGGCCTCTTCGTAATAAACTTTGGCTTGGTGGCTCAGGGTTGGAAAGGTATAATTTCCGCCCGCAAACAAAATCCAGTAGCCAAATGCCAATGCTCCGATACTCAAAGCCGCAGGAAGTAAATACCAAGGGCGGGGTTTTCTAACAAACAATAAAACGTACAATCCATGAGCCATAAAAATAGTGGCTGTCAAAAAATGAGACAATAAACAAAGGGCTGATAAAATGCCATAACCCCAATACAGGCTATTATTTTTTACGTTTTGATCTTCATTTTTAATAATTTTCAAGAAAATATGAGTCGTTAAAAGTGTTAGAAAAAAAGTCATTGAATAATTGCGAGTTTGCTGACTCATCGCAATAAAGAAAGGCTCAATTGCCATCAAAAATGCTCCTAAAATGGCTAATTTGAGGTTTTTAAAATGTTCTTTGATGAAAACAAACAGTAATAATATGGTGGCACAGCTAAACAAAACGGACATAAAACGCACTGAATAATCAGACATTCCGAACAACTTTATCCAAATATGAAGGAGCAAATAATAAAAAGGACTATTGCCAATATCACTACGACGAATACTATCATAAAAATCGTCAATCGATTTGGGAGACCAAAATTCTTTGGGAGTGAAGGTAGTTTTATTAGGCGTATAGAAGCAATTTTTCTGAGAATTTCCCTCCATCGCCATTCCCTGACTAATGAGGAGAGTAGCTTTTTCATCCAAGAAAATTCCGTGTTTGTCTAAATTTGTTACTCGAAGCCCAAAAGCGAAAGAAACAATCAAGAAAAGTAAGAGATAAGTTAGTCGAGTCGAAATCATAATTTTAGTTTTGTACCACACAAAAAACACGGAAATTGCTAAGAATCTCCGTGTTTTGGAATTCAAGTACAAAAATATTACTTATTCTTCCTACAAGCAATAATAAATTGTGCCGAGAAGATATGTTTTAGAATTGGCACCTTTTCCAAGAACGGTTGCATTCCATAAATCATCTTGGCTGGACCAGTCGGAAAGAAAAAAGGAACATAGCCTACATACGACCAAGCCGTTACTCGCCCACCCACATTATAAATCCATCGTTTCAGATTCCACTCAAAAAAAGATTGCTCTTCGTGTTCGATATGATATTTTGATGTTTTTTCAATAAATTTCAAAATAGGATTATTACCGTTGGGTTCCATAATAATCAAATTATCAGTCAATTTAAAGGCATTTTCAATTGCTTTTTGCTGGTCGCTTAAATGGTGTAAAACTCCTCTGATTACGCCTACATCGTACTTTTCAGGGGGAACATCTAAATTTTCATCCAAAAGATTTACGGCTTCAAAAATTACATCGGGAAAAATTTTAGCAGCATTAGCGATTGCTTTGGCGGCAGGGTCAAATCCTCTAACTTCCAGATAAGGAAAATTTTGTTTTATTTCGTTGGTATAAACACCATCGCCACAACCAATATCAATTAGTGTTTTGTACTCTGGCTTAATAAATTTAAAAATCTCTTCTGAAATGCGTTTATTAGCCACATAAGAAGAAAATTCAGAATTAGTAGTGTAAAGAAACCCTCCGTTTTCCTGTACATTTTGATTAAAAACTTCGACGTTTTGTTTAAGCATGATGTAAATTGGTGATTTAGTTTAGAAAATATTTAATACATGAATATAAGGGAAAAAATTAAAGCATATACATCCAATATTTCAAAATTTATTATTCGGTATTAATTTGGCCATAAAAAAAGCCTCTCAATTATTGAGAGGCTTCAGCATATTGGTTAATTTATTCAAAATAAATATCCTAAAGAAAGTCCGATTGTAGTGTTTCTAAAACCAAAAGGATTGTTTGAATCATTGGAAAATTGATAAATACTGGCATTGAAATTATATCTTGCTTCTAAGAACAAATGGTCTCCTATTCGCTGCCCAAGTCCAAGCGTCCCCCCCCATGATAGTGATTTTTCGTTCAAAGCCAATGGATTTGCGGTTGGTTGATAGGTAATATAAGGTCCTACAATAGTATAAAGTCCTTCATCACCCATTTGAATTTTCAATAGTAAGGGAACATCAATATAATTTGAAGTAAATTCTGTGGAATCTAATTTGAAGCCTTTTTGAACGTAAGAAATCTCTGGACAGATAGAAATATCTTCCGAAAGTGGTATATCGGCAAAAATGGCTCCATGAAATCCTATTAATGTGCTGCTTGGATTATAAATTATTGCTCGCCCCCACTGTGTTCCTGCATGAGCCCCTCCACGGATGCCAAAGCGAATTCCTGATTGAGCAAAAGTATCTTGCGATAGACTTATCAATAAGCCTAACACTAAGATTTTAATGATTGAGTAAGTAAAGACTTTTTTCATGGTATTAAAATTAGATTGTGTAAACGTAAATTTACCTTTTTTTAACAAAATACTTATTGAAATTTATTATTTGGCGGTAATTTAGCCAAAATAATTAAAATATCTCAATGAATCCACAGGAGCAAATCAATCAACTTACTGAAAAGTTGAATGAATTAAATTTTCAATATTATCAAAATTCAATTTCAGAAATATCTGATTTTGAGTTTGATAGTTTATTGAAACAACTGAATGATTTGGAAATTGAATTTCCGCAATTTGTTAGAAACGACTCCCCAACGCATAGAGTTGGCGGGACTATCTCGAAACAATTTGAGTCAGTTACGCATAAATACCCCATGCTTTCATTGGGTAATACGTATAATGCTCAAGATTTGGCGGATTTTGATGAAAGAGTACGCAAAGGACTTGGCGATGAGCCTTTTGAATATATATGTGAATTAAAATTTGACGGTGTAGCGTTATCAATGTGGTACGAAAACGGTATTCTTACTCGTGGTGTTACCCGTGGCGACGGTGTAAGAGGCGATGATATTACTGCAAATGTAAAGACAATAAGGACAATTCCTCTACAAATTAAAGCAAAAAATATGCCAATCAACTTTGAAGTACGTGGAGAAGGCTTCATGCCTTTGACTACATTTGAAGCCTTGAACAAGGAAAGAGAAGACATTGGCGAACAACTTTTAGCCAATCCACGCAATGCCGCTTCGGGCACTTTCAAAATGCAAGATTCGGGTGTGGTAGCTAAACGCAAAATGGATTGTTATATCTATCAGTTTTTATCGGATGAAGAGATTTTTACCACCCACGAAGAAAGCCTAATTAAACTCAAAGAAATTGGTTTTAACGTTTCTCCTACATGGGAAAAGTGCAAAAATATGGAGGAGGTAATGTACTTTATTAATCGTTGGGATAAGGAACGTTTTAAATTACCCTTGAATACAGACGGAATTGTTATTAAATTAAATTCATTTGCCCAGAGAGAGCTCTTAGGATTTACCGCAAAATCTCCAAGATGGGCAATTTCTTATAAATACAAATCAGAAGCTGCTTCAACTATTTTAGAATCAGTCAGTTACCAAGTGGGAAGAACGGGAAATGTTACGCCCGTTGCCAATTTAAAACCAGTTCTTTTGGCAGGAACAACCGTAAAACGTGCCAGTATTCATAACGCTAATGAAATTGAACGATTAGATTTACACATTGGCGATTATGTTTTTGTAGAAAAAGGTGGTGAGATTATTCCAAAAATAACCAATGTTGATTTAAGTAAGCGAACAGAAAATCTTGAAAAAATTATATTTCCTACCAATTGCCCTGAATGTGAAACTGAGCTTATTCGCAAGGAAGGAGAAGCTAATCATTACTGCCCAAATGATAAAGGATGTCATCCCCAAATTACAGGAAAAATTGAGCATTTTATTCAACGGAAAGCCTTAAATATTGAAAATTTAGGAACGGAAACTATTGAGATGTTTTATCAAAAAGGGCTTGTTAAAAATCCAGCAGATTTGTATGATTTACGGTATGATAATTTATTAGACATAGACGGTTTTAAAGAAAAATCTATTCAAAATATTTTATCAGGCGTAGAGAAAACGAAGCAAATTCCTTTCAAACAAGTGCTTTTTGGCATTGGAATTCGTTTTGTAGGCGCAACCGTTGCGGAAAAATTGGCGGCATATTTCAATAATATTGATGCCATTGCCAAAGCAAGTCAAGAAGAATTATTGCAAGTTCCAGAAATTGGCGAACGTATTGCTCAAAGTGTGGTGGCATACTTTCAAGATACTGATAATCAAGATTTTATCGCCCGATTGAAGGCGGCAGGATTGCAATTCACACACGAAGCCGTACAAATAGTTTCAGAAGGTGAGAGTTTGGCTGGCAAAACTTTCGTAATTTCGGGTACTTTTCAAAATTTTGAAAGAGATGACCTCAAAATAAAGATTGAAGCCAACGGTGGGAAAGTTTTAAGTGGTGTTTCTGGAAAATTAAATTTCTTAGTGGCAGGCACAGAAGCGGGACCTTCAAAATTAGAAAAAGCTAATAAATTGGGAGTAAAAATTATCTCGGAAGATGAACTTTTACAGATGCTTGAAATGTGAGAAATTAAGTTAAATACAACAATCAAACGGGTTGGGAAACCCGTTATACAAAAAAAATAATGAGACCAAAATTTCATGGTGTAGCACCAGCCTTAACAACTCCGATGCTTGAAGATGGGAGTATTGATTTTGACGGATTAAAGAGATTGCTTCAACACGTTTCTGACGGAGGCGTTGATTATTTAGTGGTGCAAGGCACTACGGGCGAGTCTGCCACATTGAGTAAGGAAGAGAAAAAATCTGTTTTGGAGTTTATCAAAGCCAATAATCCCAAAGGCTTACCCATCGTTTATGGATTGGGGGGGAACAATACTCCAGAAGTAATTAAAGATATACAAGATACTGATTTTGAGGGTATTGATGCCATTTTGTCAGTTTGTCCATATTACAACAAACCAGGGGCAAGGGGCGTAATTGCTCATTATACTGCCATTGCGGATGCTTGTCCAGTGCCAGTGATTATGTACAATATTCCTGGGCGATCGGGTATCAATATGTCGGCGGCGACTACTCTTGAGTTGGCAAAACATCCCAATATTATCGGTATCAAAGAGGCTTCGTGCATTATTGAACAAGTCATGGAAATTAATAAGGATAAGCCCGAAGATTTCTTGATTATTTCGGGCGATGATGTACAGGGGGTACCAATTATTGCTTGTGGAGGGGTGGGCGTAATGTCTGTAATTGCCAATGCTATTCCTGAGAAATTTACCAAAATGATTCATGCAGCTTTGGATGGCGATTTTAAGTCTGCCAGAAATGCTTTGGGCAGTTTCTTAGCCATCGACCCATTGTTATACGAAGAAGGAAATCCAGTTGGCGTGAAAAAAATATTAGAAATTAAAGGCATTTGTGGTTCAGAAGTTAGGTTGCCTTTGGTAAAAGCCTCGGATGAATTAGGCGAACGCATGGAAGTTATTTTGGCAAAAGATAAACTTTAATAAAAAAGAATGAGCTGTGAACAATGAAAAATTTTCTCAAATTTCATTTAACAGTTTTTAATGATTATTGCGTTTTAGAAAAACTTTTTTCATGTGTTTCTACGTTAATTTTGTAAAAAATCTTTGAAAGAAGATGCTAAATCATGATTTGCAAAAGAAATATTACAGCTTATTGTTTAGTGCTCACTGTTTACTCGGTTTTGAACGCTTGTACAACTAACAAAAATGTACAGACTACTTCGTATTATAAAAATAATTACGAAACTGGTAGTTCTGAGAAACATTCGGGCTTAGGTTTTCAAATTCCTGATAAATTTCCAATTGAGGTTTTGGAAGGAGAAGATAAACCACAAACAGCCTTTGAAGAGATTCAGAAATTGAGCCTTTCAGATGAAAGCCCCATTGAAGCAGACCAACTTTATAAGGGTAAAATGTTGAAGCGGGGGAATAATCAACAAGAGAAAAAGGCGATGTTGGATAGATTAGTTGCCCAAGCCCAAGATTTGGGAGCAAGCGGTTTAATGAACGTTAATTATAAAGTTTTTTCAACACAAAAAACTACGGGCTATATCCTTTCGGCAACTGCGTTTAGGTATATCATTAAGAGGTAAAATTAAATTCATTTAGTAACAACAAAGGCTGTCAATTTTATAATTGACAGCCTTTGTTGTTACAACTTCAGAAATTGGATTAGTTCCCCACTACAAAAACTGCATTCCCAAACAACAATTTTCCATTCTGCCAAAATCCCCTAAACAATGGGTCGCTGGCTAAATATACTACTTGTCCTTTGCCCAAATCTTGCGTACCCAAAACCAATGAATTCTTTAATTTTTCTTGTGATTTTGCTCCTGCAAAACCTGCTATTAAATCTTTTTCTTTGATTACTCCCACATTCCAGCCGTCTGTAAGATACTGATAATCAGAAGATTCAAGGACTAAGCTGAAATATTTTTTTTCAAACCCAAAAGCTAATGGATGCGTATTATCCATTGTTACTCGGTAGATGCTACCAGGGGTATCTTCTGAAACAAACTCCCTTTCAGCATTGGCAAAAATCTTCAATTTATCAACATCCTTTTTCTTTTCTTTATCCTTATCTTCTTCCTTATGTTTTAGCTCAAAACCATCCTTGCCAGCCAATGAACCCAATGCTCCTTGAACAGCAATTAATTTACCGCCTGCTCTTACCCAATCTTTCATTTTTGTAAGCATTTTGTCATCCAAAATCTTTCCATAACTTCCATCGGGCATAATTAAAACATCAAATTTTGAAAGGTCGGTATTAGCTAAGTAGTCGTTTCCAAGCACTGTTGCTGGATATGAAATTTGCTTATCAAAGAAATGCCAAGTTGCTCCAAATGCCGTAGGTGAAACGCCATCGCCCGATAGAATGGCAATTTTGGGAGGCTTCAAAAAACTCACATTATCCGAACCAAAGTCTGAACCTTTCGTAACCATTCCCGTTGAAGCAGTAAAAAGATTTACATTCATTTTAGCGGCTTCTTCTCTTACCGTTTTATCAAATCTATCCCCCAAGCGTTCATTTCCCGTTCGAGTAATTACCAAAGTTCCTTCGTTAAAAGATTGCCCATCTACTTCAAAAGCCTTTGCCGATGAACGCACTTTTATGCCCTTTTGAAGTAATGAGGCTAATAATTTCAATTCACTGTATGCTTGCCATTTTACCACATAAGCATAAGGCTTATCAGATTTTGGACTTGCCAAAACATATGTAGGCTTCCCCGAAGGATTGATTCTATCTTTTACCGCAAAGGCATTTAAACCATAAGCAAAAGGCAATGACCATGACGTAATATCATACGTTACCGAGTCTTCGACCATCGTTTTTGGTTCTAACAAAATCTTTAAAAACGTTGAGCGTGGTTGAAAAAGATTAATCACAATGTCTTCCGAATCAATGGTAAATGACTCGCTTTTATCATCCTGATAACTAAATCCTGTTGCCATCATAGATTTACCTGCGGTGCCATATTGAAAATTTTCTCGATCTAAATAATTCAAAAATTCACGAACTCTACTTTCGTTTCCTTTCGTCTTGAAAATGAATGATTTATACTGACCAACGGGGCTTTTTTGGGCGTTATCAAAAAACTTCACAAACTCTGTAACTGCTTTGTCGGCATTGGCTGAAAGGGCTTCCATACAAGCGTAAGATGAAGCAAAATGATGGTCAATTCTTTGTTTTAAGGTCAAAGTATCACCGTCTCTTTTGGTAACCCCTAAACCTGCTCTCCCAGAACCGCCTTGCTCATAGGTCATCCCAAAAGCTCCGTTATAAGTTGGATAAGTATCTCCGTAAGATGGATAAAGTAGGTCAAAACGCTCTTTTGAAAAGAATAACCAGCCGTTTTTATCAAAATCACGCTTGTTATAATCTCCCAAAATTGTCTGAAATTCTCTTTGCCAAGACGTAATATCTTCGTGATAGGGTTTGGCAGCAGGAGAAAAATAATAAGGGTTTTCTACACCTTGTTCATGAAAATCGGCGTGTAAATGTGGCATCCATTGACGATAAAGTGTCATTCTTTCTTGCGATTCTTTCTGTACTTGCCACGCCCAATCACGGTTCAAATCGAAAAGATAATGATTAAATCTTCCCCCTGGCCACGGCTCGTTGTGTTCAATTGCCGAAGGTATTGGGTTGTACATCCCTCCTACCTTTTGATTATAAAAATTGACATATCTATCATATCCATCAGGATTTATACAAGGGTCAAGAATAACAATGGTATTTGCCAAAATGGCTTTTGAGCGGCTATTTGAGGGATTTAATAATTCGTATAGTGTAAAAGGTGCCGTGTTTGAACTACACGATTCGTTGCCATGTACATTATAACTCAACCATGCGATGGCGGGTTGTTTTTTAGTGGGTTTGCCTTCAATCAACCCAATTGATTTCAAATTATTGGTTCTTATTTCTTCTAATTGCGTAAAGTTTTCGGATGAAGCAACCACCACAACCATCAAAGGGCGACCTTCATTAGTTGAACCATATTGAATCATTTTTACTTGATTAGGATATTGACGAGCAATATATTCATAGTAACTCACCACCTGATGGTGTCTAAGAAAGCGTTCCCCTTTCTTGAAATTCAAATATTCTTCGGGCGATTGAGTTGTGGTTTGTGCTGACAGTAAAGTGGTTAGCAAAAGGAATGTGAATAATAGTAGGTTTTTTCTCATTGTTTATTGTTTGTTTGATTGAAGTATTTTACCACATAGGGAGGATGGTTACGTTAGAAATAATAGAAACTCCCGTTTTTTTATACATAGTCAAGATAGGTCTCCTTTTCTCCATTCATGCTATCTCCCTTCCTCCTTCAAAGGCACAGGGTCGAATCCGTGTCCACCCCAAGGATGACAGGTTGAAAATCTTTTCATTCCCAAGCGAAATCCTTTCCAAAAACCCCAAATTTGTATTGCCTCAATCATGTATTGCGAACACGTGGGCGTATATCTACATGAGTTTGGAAAGTAAGGCGAGACAATCGCTTGGTAAAGTTTTACTAATATGATTAATATTTGGGACATAATTCCAATTACTTCAGATGTTTTGGATAATTGAAAAAATATGAACTTAATATCGGCAAGGCAAAAATGCCTACTGTTATGCCCGAAACAAGCATATCCGATGATTCGCTTTCAAAAAAGGTCATAATTTCATTATTTGGATAAAAATGATGAACCGTTGAAAGGCATAGTTTCAAACCCAAAATGCCAATAACTATAAAAGCGGCAGTTTCTAAGAATGGATAGTGTTCCATCAATTTAACGAATCCCTGTGCCACAAAACGCATAGCTAAAATTCCAATAAAAACGCCAATGCAGATGATATAAAAATTGTCTGTAAAAGCCACCACCGCAAAGACATTATCAATTGAAAATGCTAAATCCATCACTTCTACTAAAGCAACAGTTGCCCAAAATGGGCCTAAAAGCCCAATGGTTTTTCGGTAAAACCAATTAGATTTCTTATCTAAAGTGTCATCATCTTGCTGAGGTGTTGATTCTTTCAAGAAATAATTTACACATAAATATAGCAAATAAAGCCCTCCCAATGATTTTAACCACCATATTTTTATTAACCACGAAGCAAATAAAAGGCAAATACCTCTAAAAATGTAAGCTCCGAAGATACCATATTTCAAAGCTTTTTTTCTTTCTTCTTTATTCAAATCCATTACCATTGTTGCCAACACCGCTGCGTTATCAACTGATAAAAGACTTTCTATAATAATTAAATTTCCAATAATTAAGGCAGCCGCCCCCAAATCATTCCCAAATATTGAATGCAAAAAATCCATAGGTTATTATTAACAGTTTTAATTTATACGAAGATACTTTTCAAGTTTAAGTAAATAAACAATAGTTTTATATTTTTTAAAAAATCGTTGTGAGTATATCCAAATTTTACAACGCTATAAATCTAAATTATTGACAAAAAGATGAAAAAATATTGTTTAACCTTAGATTTAAAAGATGATGCCAGCCTCATTACTGAATATGAAGCATATCATCAAAATGTTTCTGCTGAAATCATCAAAAGTATGAAAGATTCGGGCATAATTTCTATGCAAATTTATCGCTTACACACTCGTATGATGATGCTTGTGGAAACAGATGATAATTTTAGTTTTGAAGAAAAAAATAAAATGGATGCTTCAAACCCAAAAGTTCAAGAATGGGAAGCATTGATGTGGAAATACCAACAAGCTCTACCTTTGGCAAAAGATGGTGAAAAGTGGATGTTAATGGATAAAATTTTTGAGCTATAAGTTATTTTAACCCAAAAATAGGTATAAATTTAGATTGGGATGCTTATTACCAAGAATTCAATAAATCAAATATGTTTTCATTACAAAATAAATCGGTTATAATTACGGGGGGAGGTTCTGGCATTGGGCGAGCGATTGCTTTACTTTTTGCCAAACAAGGTGCTTTTATAAATATCATCGAACTGAATTTGAATGCAGCCGAAGAAACTGTCAAACAAATTATTCAAGAAAGTGGGAATGCAAAGGCTTTTGCGTGTGACATTGTAAATCAAGCTAAGGTTTTAGAGATTTTTCAAGAAATTGGTAAAGTTGATATTTTAGTAAATAATGCTGGCATTGCTCATGTAGGAAACCTTGAAAATACTTCTGAGGAAGATTTTGAGCGTATTTTTAGCGTGAATGTAAAGGGTACTTATAATTGCCTTTATGTTGGAGTTCCAATGATGAAGGCACACGGCGGTGGCGTAATTTTGAACATGGCTTCAGTGGCTTCAACCGTTGGAATTGCCGATAGATTTGCTTATTCAATGTCCAAAGGAGCAATTTTAACGATGACATTATCCGTTGCCAAAGACTATATCAAATATAATATTCGTTGTAATTGTATCTCTCCTGCCCGTGTACATACGCCTTTTGTGGACGGATTTATTGCCAAAAATTATCCCGATAATCAGGCAGAAATGTTTGAAAAACTATCTGCAACACAACCTATCGGGCGAATGGCAAAACCCGAAGAAATAGCTTCCCTTGCCTTGTATCTTTGTTCTGACGAAGCTGGATTTGTAACAGGTTCAGACTATCCAATTGATGGAGGATTTACGAGGTTGAATAATTAATACAATTTACGATTACTTAGAGTTACGATTTACGATTATTTTACGTCCATAAATTCATAAAACAATGAAAAAAGTCTTACTTTTCACTACATTACTTTGGTCGATGACCTCATTTATTCAGGATAAACCCAAGAAGGTTATTTTCTTTGGCGATTCCATCACGCAAGCAGGGGTACAACCCAAAGGTTACATTACAATGATAGCCCAATCTCTTGAAAAACAAGGACTTAAAGATAAATTTGAATTAATTGGTGCGGGTATTGGAGGCAATAAAATTTATGATTTGTATTTGCGTTTAGACGATGATATACTCATTAAAAAGCCCGATTTAGTCTTAATTTACATTGGTGTAAATGACGTTTGGCATAAAGCCACTTCGGGAACTGGCACTGACCCTGACAAATTCGTAAAATTTTATCAAGCCATTATCAATAAAATTCAATCTATTGGAGCGAAGGTGGTTTTATGTACGCCCGCAGCCATTGGCGAAAGGACGGATTCGAGTAATATGCAGGATGGCGACATGAATAATTATAGTAATCTTATCCGTGAATTGGCAAAGAAAAATAATTTGCAATTGGTGGATTTACGCAAAGAAGTTTTGGATTATAATTTAAAAAATAACCCTGAAAATAAAGAAAAGGGTATTTTGACTACGGATAGAGTTCATTTGAATGATGTAGGAAATCAATTTGTAGCTGATAAAATGTTGCCTTTCATAAAAGAATAAAAACAATATATGGTTGATGATTATTAAGTTTATGATTTTCTGAGGAACAGATAAACTTAATAATAATAAACTATTTAAACCTTTAAAAAATGAAATTATTTAGATTTGGAGATATTGGGCAAGAAAAGCCAGGAATTATTATTGATGAAAAATGGTTGAATGTTTCACCCTATTTGCAAGATTATAACGAAGCCTTTTTTGAAAATAATGGTTTGGAAAAGTTAGAAGAACTTTTGGTAGAAATCAAAAATGATTTAATCGAAATTCCCCCTTCGGCAAGAATTGCATCATGTGTTGCACGCCCTTCCAAGATTGTTTGCATCGGCTTAAATTTTGCTGACCACGCTCGTGAAACAGGGGCAGAAATTCCCAAAGAACCCATCATTTTTTTCAAATCAACTACCTCCCTTTCTGGTCCAAACGACGATGTAATTATTCCCAAAAACTCTGTTAAAACTGACTGGGAGGTTGAATTAGCATTTATTATGGGCAAAAAAGCAAGTTATGTTGAAGAAACCGATGCCATGGATTATGTAGCAGGTTATTGTTTGCATAATGATATTTCGGAAAGAGAATTTCAGTTGGAACGTGGGGGGAATTGGAGCAAAGGCAAAGGTTGTGATACTTTTGCACCACTGGGTCCAATTTTGGTAACTAAGGATGAAATTGAAGATGTGAATAATCTAAATATGTGGCTCAACGTGAATGGACAGCCTTTTCAGAAAAGTAATACCGACCAATTAATTTTTAAAATTCCTGTCATAGTTTCTTATTTAAGCCAATTTATGACCCTTCTACCTGGTGATGTTATCTCAACTGGAACACCTCATGGGGTTGGTTTGGGTTTCAAACCTCCAATTTATCTAAAAGAGGGAGATGTAATGGAATTGAGCATTGAAGGTTTGGGAACTCAAAAACAAAAAGCAGTAAACTATAAAATTTAGAGAGTAGATTATATGACTATAGACTCGCATCAGCATTTTTGGAAATATGATTTGCAAAGGCACAGTTGGATAAATGACGACATGAAAGTTATCCAACGTAATTTTATGCCAACTGATTTAGAACCGATTTTGAAAAATCATCAATTTGATGGGTGTATTTCAGTGCAAGTTGATCAAAATGAAGAAGAAAATAATG